>JAVFAG010000022.1:2895-35459 GCA_034002585.1 Paludibacter sp. | reverse complement strand
TCCATCACACTTCCGGAGCCCTGATTTTCATGATCCTTTCGAAGCAAATCCTTTAACTCAGCTATCAATGCTTCATTGGCGGATTCATTCGTGGAAGTACGCAGCATTTTGCAGATATTGCTTTCGCGGATATGATACACATAGGCCAGGCAGCGCAGCCTGAATCCTTTCAATTCATCCAGGCCTGCATCAAACTCTTTCAGCAATGCTTCCGGAACCTCACCCCGTGCAGCATTCCCTGCATCAATGGCCAATTGAGCTTTTTGTGCTGTACAGTCGAATCGCAACTGAGCATCTTCCATCATCCAGAAATGAGGATAATCGGTTTCTACCGTACGCATAAATGCAGCCCGACGGTTCGATTGCCAGGAGGGTGTTTCCCATGAAGCGCCCTTCAGCGTGGCTTCGGTAAGCAAATGATGAGGATCGCTTCGTCCTACTTCGCGGGCGAACCAACTGATATCCCACGGATACATTTCAATAACTTCGGAAGATAGTTTCCAGTAATCCTGCACTTTACTACTACCATTGTAGGGTGTGGCTAATTTCTTCAATGCATTCTGATCATCAATTTGAGGATTCTTAAAGAAGATGGAACTCATTCTCAAATTGGGATCTTCACGATTCGGAATATTGCCGTAATACTCCTTGATACCCGCCAACTTACCTGCGGAATTCATTGCCCGTAAAGCCCTGAGTGTTGCGAGTGGCGAAGGGAGATAAATATACGGTTCAATTTCTTCAGTTGCTGTTCCAAGCCAAACTTCGCCCAACACAGGAATGTTTCGCTGGTTGGCTATAGCAACTACATTTTTAAACCATATGTCGGCCACTGATGCAATTTGAACCTCGGTAATCGAGGAATGTACCGATAAGCCAACGCAGGTGCTGTCAAGTAATTCCAGTGCTTTGTAAGTCTGACCGGCAGAAATTTCCCAGGGTTCCCACCAAAGCTTTCCATCGGGATTTAGTTGATGCCATTTACGGGAGAGTGCATTCACAAAATCAGCAACGCGTTTATCTAGCGGTTTACCATAGCACTTGTCGCACGGACCATTTTCGCTACACAGCCATGCATTCTGATCGTAGGTGTACAACAGCAAGTCGTCGACCCCTTTAAATTCGGCAGCGAATAGTTCAAGTAATTTCTCGTATCGATGGATGGTTTGCACATCGGATATACATTGCGAAAGAGGTTCAATCGCCGGATAAGCCACATAGGGTGCACCGAAATGGAATATTGTACGCATATCGTGTTTTTCACACATTGCAATACGGTGCTTTAACTCTGCAGCACGAATAGCAATCCGCTCTTTGCTGTGTAGGTAGCGATTCGAACCTCCATTATTCTGATTAAGTGTTGAGTCGTTATCCACAGGCAACCTGAATTCATCAGGAACCGTGATTACATCTTCCAGTATCAATGCATTATCTGCAGGTCGATACCCCCAGGCTATGTTGAGCTGCAGGGTGTTGAATCCCAGCTCTTTCATTAACTCCATGTTATTGTCGTTCCACTCAACATCGGGAGATGAAGGAGCACCCAGGATACCGACTTTGTACTGAAATGAATCGTTGGATTGGAAACTACATGAGGTTACTAAACTAACTAAAGCGATAGTATAAAATGATTTTCTAAGCATACTAATTTTGTTTTTCAGGTTGTTAATTTAAGATTCAGCAAATCTGAACACAGGGGATTTTAAGAATCTGACTCAATTTTTCAATTTTATCAGCAATATGTCCCACACCAATGGCGCAATGGTGGGCAGGTCCCTGCTTCGACCATGCGTTCATAAAGCGTTTGGCGCCTATGGGGAAACGGTAGCGACTGTTGGTGTTGCCAATATGCAATACCGGCCCGGGTACCGATTCACCCTCGGCCACGAGCAGGAAAACTCCGTCTTTTCCTTCCACCACCGACAACAGGGTAACAGGCCCGTGTTTTACCGTCATCTGAATGGAAAGCCCTTTCCCCGGTTTTCCGTGGTAGATGGGCAGAGGCACCAAGCCTACGCGCCCTTCGGCTATAGCAAAATGGGCAGGACCATCGTGTCCCAGCATCACCACATCGTCGTTGAAATCCATCAGATAAAACTCCGAGAAGGAACCTCCTGTGCCAAATTCGGCCATGATTTTCATTGCCTGTGCATTCTTCACTTCGCATTCGCCGGCAATGGGTATATTTTTGCTGGTAAGAAGAGTATTCCCTGCAATAATCGAAGTCACGATATTTTCATATTCATTGCCGGATTCGCCTTCGTAGTAATAGGCCATTGATCCTAAATTGTGTTTTTCAATCAGTTTGTCCAATGCAACTGAAGTTTGGGCTGCCCGTTCAATTTCTGCCTGTTCGCATTCAGCGGAAATATCGAAAGCGGTGCTGAATTCCTGTAACTTTGCCTTTAGTTCATCTTCAGTTACCGCATCACGGTATTTCTTTAACTCACACATTTCCAGTATTTCGAAATGGGTACCAAATACAGCTGCCTGTTTCGTTACATCGGTATAAACATCCAGCATTCCTCCATAATAATGCCCCAGAATGCCCATGCGGTTGTTGCGAACGGCATTAGCTACGCGGGCAGCATCCACCCAGGATTGTATTTCAAGCCAGGCTACTTCATCCTGCAAATGACCGGTTACAAAATCGTACTGAATGCCCGAACGATTGAACACATTGGCAATTTCAGGTACCGAGCAGGCCTGGCAGTGCTCGAGCCAAACGCCGGTCATTTTGCCACGGTCGCCGAGCTGATTAAACTTCCCGTAATCGAGTTGAGCTACCGGCTGAAAATTTAAAATCACCACAGGCACTTTCAGTTTCTGTGCTATGGGCAAAACCGTTGATGACAATGCGTAGGTAGAAACATAGAGAAATACCAGTTCCACATCACCGACTTTCAATAAATCGGCCGCGTCACGGGCTTTCACAGGGTTATCCACCATACCTGCATCAACAACCTCAACTCCAAAACCAGCAATTTTTTCGCTTATTTGAGCCTGATAACGCTTTAAATTGTCCAGCAATCCGTCGAACTGCGACCAGTAGGTATCCAATCCGATACCGAATAATCCGATTTTTGTATTCATATATAGGTTTTAAATTCTTTGAAACATATGAATGAGAATTATTTTTTGTAGTAATCCCGATAATAAGATAACTTCTTTCTCATGAGAGCAAGTATCTTTTTGTTTTTGGGATTATGTACAACATTATCAGTTTCAAATGGGTCGTTTTTCAGATGAAACAGCTGCTCGACCTGGTGATCCGGAAACAGAATATATTTCCAATTTTCACTTCGAATCGCTTCAGAAGGTACAATGGGTGTTACATGCGAACCTAAACTTTTAGCCGTCCAGGTAAACTCGTAATACCAGTCCTTGCGCCATTTTACATCCGAATCTATCACTAATTTACTTATATCCATTCCATGCATATACCTTGGTGTTTCAATTCCTGCATAAGAAAGGAAAGTCGGAGCATAATCCACATTGAGTACCATTTTGTCAATAACTCTCCCCCGCTTTTCTTTATCTATCGTAGGATCAAAAATGACAAGTGGTACTCTGATTGACTCTTCATAGGGAAGCCACTTACCCCAAAAACCATGTTCACCCAGAAAAGCTCCGTTATCGGAAGCAAAAACAATGATAGTGTTTTCTGAGAGTCCCTCCTGTTCAAGGATTTTTCTGAGTTTTCCAATTGCAACATCAATTCCTGTAACTAACCGATAATGTTTTCGAATTTCATTTTGCAGTCGGCCCTGGGTTTTTAGTAAACTGCGGGCATGATCGGATGCCATCGAATTTTGCAAAAATTCCGGTTGTTTTAATGCTGACTGTAAGTTTGCAGAAGCGCTTACCGGTACACTATCATCCTTGTAATAATCACTCACCTCCTGCGGATAATCGGACCATGGATCTTTAGGCGAACGAAACGAAACCTGAAGAAAAAACGGCTTTGCTTTGTCGCGAGTGCTCAAAAACGAGCTTACTTTAAGTGGTACAACTTCGGTATCGGTATGAATAGGATTTTTCATCCCCTGATGACCCGTTCGGGGCAACGATGCATCCCACTCATTTCCAGGCACACAGGTGCAACGTATCTCAAATTTATGTTCTGATCCATCGTTAGAAACAAACTCACAATCCCGCTCATGCCAGTAATTCCCATGCCATCGGTCGCCACCCCAGTAATCGAACAAGTTGATTCCGTGTTGAAAACCCTCCTCACCCACACCTATATCCCATTTCCCGATATAGCCTGTATAATAGCCATTTTGTTTTAAGATTGCCGGGAATGTCCGATTCCAATTTTCAGGACTTGCAATTACGGCTAAATTATCATCACCATTGGAGCGTGATCGGGAATACCTACCTGTTAAAATTACTGCCCTGCTTGCTGACGACACTGAAAAAGTCACAAAGGAATTGCTAAAACGAATACCTTCGGCTGCCAACCGATCAATCTCGGGAGATTTCACCACCGGGTTACCATAACAACCCTGAGAATCCCAACGTTGATCGTCGCTGAGCAGAAAAAGAATATTCGGTTTGCTTTTCCTTTCGGCTACAGTGTAAACCGAAAAGAAAAGTAAACTTACTTGAATTAGAGATTTCAGCATGTCCTATTTAACGATTTCAGAATACATTTCATGGAGTTATCCATTTACTCCAGTTTGGTTCTGCTTCCGATCTCCAGGTGAGCGGACTGAAATTTGTTTTCAACCATAAACGTGGATCGGCTTCAAATTCGGTTAGTTTTTGTGCTGCCTGCGTATATCCATTTGCTACATCCTTTTGCAACAGTTGCTTTATATGCTTACAAACTTTTTCAAATTGTGCTTTATCATACATTACGGTACGTGCGTTATGAGAGGCTATGGTCAACCCGAAGTGTAATCCCTTTCCCCGGAGTGCACGGGCGGTTTGTGCGATAAAGTCACGTTGCATTTTTATATCATCCACCAGATTCTCATTCGCATCAATAGCTTTATTGAAATATTCCACTGCTTTAAAATTCAACTGAGCGGCATCTTCCAACCGAAGACCTGCATCTTCGAAAATCCAGGGATGAGCTGTCTTGGAATCGGTAAGCATGAAGTTGGCCCGGCGATTCGCTTCCCAAATCGGGGTATCCCAGGTGCCATTTACAATTTTCACATAGTCCCATCCGTGTTCACCCTTGTCGTTTCTGTCCAGACCCATAGGGCCAATCAGGTACGTAACATCCCATGGGTAGGCTTCCACGGCCTGGGCAACATATTCCCATGCCTGAATCAGTAAAGGAGCTGTTTTTTTACCATAGGGGGCAGCAATCTGTTTTAGCAACTCATCCAACGAGGCAGTTGGCGCTTTCATCCAGGCTTTCAACATAGCATAGTTTACAGAATATGTAGATGGAGCAAAACCATAATATTCTTTTACACCTACAATACCCTGCATTTCTTTCCAACCATTCATTTGTTCGTAAATCAGACGTGGGAAGAAATCATCGATCAGGTAAAGTGGCTTGTAAAGTGTATGATCAAATTCACCAACTACGGGGATATTATGTTCATACGCAAATTGCACAAGTCTTTTTAATCCTAAATCGGATTTGAATGACCCATCATTGAAAGGATAAACTTCATTACTGGTCGAGGAGTTCAGCATCAGTCCAAACCCATTATGATCGATTTTCTTCAGAATTTCGATGGTTTGTCCTTTGGAAATTTCCCAGGGTTTCCACCATAAGGTCGTTTTTACATTACTTCGGTTTTTTTGCATGGTATTCTTCAATAGCTCAAGAAACGAAGGCAGACGGTCGCTTATGGGAATGCCGGTGCATTTTGGACATGGACCAAATTCGCTGCAAATCCATGCTTGTTGATCATAAGTGTAAATTAAAATATCATTTACTTCAGGAAAAGTGGTCATGAACTTGTTCATTAGGTTCACATAAGTACTTCTTATTTGCTCATCCTGAATACAAGCCGGCTTAACAGGATCATAATTCAACATACGCGGAACTCCAAAATGGGCCAGTGTTTTGAATCCGTGTTTTTCACATTGACGAATTCTGAATTTCCATTTCTCAACCTGTTCCGGATCCTCTAAATCTTCCATGTTAATTACCTCATTAGCGGGCTTTCCTCCCCAGGCAATACTTAACTGAAGCATATTAACCCCCAACTCCTTCAGGTCTTTGAGCTGTTCATCGTCCCATCGGATATCCGATACTACAGAAGGATTTCCTACAATCCCTACAAAATACTCATATCCACCACGACCATTTTTGTTGGGATCTGTTTTCTTTTGTGAAAAAACCGGAGTTACAATCAGAACACTAAAAAGTGTCAATACTAATACATTCTTTTTTTTCATATACACTATAAAATTGGGGCGTTTGCCTGTTTAATATTTATCTTCAATAGCAATATAATTTGCTGATTACTTAATAATTAACTGTTTAAGTTTATAGTTACTACTTTGTCGGATGTGTACGAAGTAATTACCTGCTGCCAAATCGCTAACAATATAGCTACCCGATTGATGTTCAAACTGTTTCACTAATTGTCCCTTCAGGTTGTAAATAAGCACTTCATCAACACCGGCACTGGATGAGATCGTAAATATCCCTGTTGAGGTTGGATTTGGATAAACTCTCAAGTTACCTTCTTCCTGCTGAAACTCTTCAATTTCTGTTGTTTGATCAATGGGCATAAATGAATACTCAAATGTTACAGTCTCATTAGATTGAAGTGAAACCGGCTGCACAACGAATCCATTTTCAATGGTTAAATCATCAACTGTAGTTTTCAAAAAGCGTGGCATCTTCATGCGAAGTGTTCTGCTTCTTACCGAATTTGCTTTGTTAGTGATAGTAACCTTCATATGATTCATACTACGCTCAGCACTGATTTCCAAAGCACCTTTGGCTAGCAACTTATCGAATGACACGTTTTTATATTCCCAGGAAGAAGGGATAGCCGGGAAAATATCGATGATTACATCATCATCAGGATCCATAAGCATTTGAGTTAAATTACAAATATATGCACCATGAGCACCAATTTCAGGTGTGTATTTATAACCCGGAGCATCGGCATTTTCAGCAAAACTGGTTTCATCGAGCAGAACATCAGGCCGTTCGAAATTCTTCAACCACATCAGGGCATGGTCGCCTCTGTAAATTTTTGCAGCATGAACACCCGACCATGCGTTATTAAAGCAGTAGGATTGAAATGTTCCCTTAAAATTATCAATGGCTCTTATTGCTCTTGGATCGTATTTGTCGATAACATTGGCCCACCATAATGGATAAAAATAGGGAGCTGTTCCTTCGCCAACTGTTGGATTATACCCAACTGCGCCCGACAACAAGGTGTCACCATTCAATATACCCTGAGGCATTAAAATTTTATTTGTATATTTTGATATCCACTCCGGTCTTGCTATGCCTCGCTTAACGCATTCCTGGAATCCGGCCAGTACAGCTCCTTGTTGCATGCTGTTTGGAGCCTTACCATCCTGATAAAAGCCACGTGCATTCATTACCAACTCTTCGAGGGCAACATAAGTTGTCGACTCCAGCACATCATGTGCTGCTGCTGCAAACGATTGATCATCACTATAATCCAGGTAATTCAGAGCCATCTTTGCGGAATTTATTCCAGGATAATTCTGTACCAGATTTTGTCCTTCGAAGGGCTCTCCTTGAATAGTCATTGTTCCATCGTAGCCCATCAGGGTAGTATAAATAGCACCTTCATTGTATTTTCTGAACACAGTATGGTGCTGCACTCCGTTCACTGCCTGCTCTTTGGCTTTTGGCAAAACAGCATATACCCAATCGGCAATATTTTTTGTTTCGTTTATACGACCTGTGTAAGCCATCGCATAGGAACTAAATGGCAAATCATATTCTGGACACACTGCACCGAAGAATCCATAAATATCAGTACCAAAGCAACCCGGAGGAATATTCCCATTGCCAAAATAAACACCATGGTAGTAGAGTGATTGTGAATACAGTTTCATCACCTGATTATCCGGAACAGATACTTTTGATACATTTAAAAATTCATTCCACCAGTTGGCTGTCTGAGATTTTAAGGCATCATATCCAGAAGCTTTAGCTCCCGATGCAGCGTTCCAGGCATGATCCCAGGGCACAGTTGGGGTGAGCGGATTATAAGAAGATTTAGGAGCAATGTAGAATGTAATGGTTCCATCAGCTGATGTTTGCGAATAAAAATCGCTGGTGGCCGAAACAACCGGTGCGGAGGTAGCTTCAACTGCAACCGCTACTGCACAATTGCTTGTGTTTTGACGGACAGTAGACACTACCCCTCCGATTGCACCCGCATTTCGGTTCATAGTATTAACAGCATCTCGTACAAAAGGTGCTTCTTCCCCATCGTAATACGTTCCAAACCATTCCACCTTTTCGTTGATAGCCAGATTGAGTTTAATTGGTGAAGGAGCTCCGTTATCCTTTACCCTGATAACCAATATACCTTCAGGGGTAATAAATGTCTCGCGAACTGAATTAAACAACTTACCTCCCACATTTAATGACAGCTTTGTTTCAAGTACACCTGTTCTTATATCCAGATTTTGTTCAAAGTTTGTAATAGTACCGGGTGATAGCTGATCTCCATATCCGCCTTTTATATGAAACGGACTGTACCGGTGTCCGGTAGTATCCCACCAGTATTCGTACCCAAACGAAGGTGTATGGTTATAGTCTCGTACAGCATTAGGTGCTGTATGGTACCCAAAACCCCAGGGATCCACACGCATGGTTGTTCCACCTAAACCGATAGTTTGATACTGAAATTTCGGATTATTTAATCGGGTCATACCCGATTTATTAAATGTAGCAGCACCTAAAGTTTCGTTCCACACATCATCAACAGCTGCCTGGTTATTGTTAAATGCAATTTCATTAATCAGCGTTGAAGCGCCAAACCAATTCGAAGCAGGATTAGCGGAAGCATTATGGGGCAGTTCTAATTTGACAGATGCGATTTGTCCGCTATATTTTGCTCCCCAACCCGGATCAGATGCCTGAATATTAACTCTCACAAAATTTTTTGTCGGATCTAAATCAAAATAAGCATAGGCGATGGTATTGTCTGGCTTTTTAAGTTCCAGCAAGGCTTTTACAGGAGTAGTTACCGGCCATCCAACAGTCTGATAGCTTATATCACAGAATGGGTAAAGGGCAGCATCAAATTCAGTATCAACTTCAACCTGCGGAAACCAGAGTTGTGGCCCATCATTCACAGCTTTATTTTCATACTTCATTACCATGGCTCCATTCTGCCATGCTAATGTAATGTCTCTGGTGATTCCATCTGCCACTTCCCGCCATCCTTCCAGGCCTTCGTTAAATGTCCAGGGATGTACTGTTTTGGGAGGAGTCAAGCCATCTGCAATAAGCTCATCATACGACAACACATAATTATAAATGGTAAGTTCATCCAAAACAGCTTTCAAACCATTTGTTCCCAATGACAAATTGCCGGTACGGTTTTGAGTGGTAAGCTGCACATCGGTTGCAGTTCTGATTCCGTTGATATAACAGTTTAGAATATTACCATCTATCGTTAAAGCAACTCGTTGCCAAACATTATTATTCCAGGGTTCTGCAATATTTTTCCAGGTCCGGTAATCTCTTACACTAAGCTTATTCTGAAGCAATGCAACTTCAAAATTGGTTGAACCAAATGATAGTACTGATGCGGGAGCTGATGGATTAGTTTGCCCTGCAGCAGGTGTTTTCACCCAACAGGTAAAAGTAATTTTATCATTGGCAAATATTTCATTTGCAGGAAAAGTAAGCATATCGCTTCCGTTGAGTGATAAAGCGCCACTCCCTGTTTTTACGTTTGCATTTTGTAACATCGGATTTCCAGCGGGCTGTCCGGTAACGGTATTAGTTGAATCTGAAAAGTTTGAATCAAAACTCCAGTATATTTTTTTATTTTTAGAAGGTTCTATAGGTGGAACTCCGGGAGTACTGGTTAAAACAACTTTATCAATCAGAGTCGATGCACCAAACCAGGCCGTTGCAGGATTTGCTGCTGCTGCACCATTATGTGGCAACTCCAGTTGAACTGATTTCATCATGCCAGCGTAAACCTGCCCCCAATTCATGAAGTTCTTATCAATATCTACGGAAACAAAATTTTTAGTAGGATCAAGGTCGGTATAGGCATACACTAATTGATTATTAGCATTTTTAAATGTAATTAGAAATTTAACCGGCGACTGTGTAGGCCAGCTAACTGTTCTGTAGTGAAGCTCAAGATAGGGATAATCCTTTGAGTCGAACTCATGTGCAACTTCAACAGCAGCGAACCACAGTTGAGGTCCCTGTGTTGGAGACCCATCGATATAGCTCATTTTCAGCGCTCCATCTTCCCAACTGGCAACAACATCCCTACCCGCACCTAAATCATGCCAGCCCTGCAAGGTTTCATTAAAGTCCCAAACGATATCCTGTGCTTTAGATACAAACGATGCTAAAAGAGCACATAGTAAAATAATAATTGAATTCTTATTCATTTGACGATTGTTTAGTTAACAGTTTACACATTCCTGACCGTTGGAATTTTTTGTGTGAATTTGTTGGATAAGTAATAAATATCTAAAGCAGATACCAGGTAACATACGAAATTGTATGGATGTGACGAGTTATATCTCTACTGTAATTTGCCCTTTATCCGGACAAATTACAGCAAGATGAAAAGGAAAAACAGTTGTAATAAAAACTTATTTTACAATCAGTTTCTCAATAGATTTTTGGCCATTATATTGAATTTCAACAAAGTACAGACCTTTCGCTAAATTACTTACAGAAATACTTTCTGAAGATTTCGCAACCGATTTCAAGAGCTTGCCAGTAGCATCGAAGATGTTAAGTTGGTCATATGCTCCTCCTTTTACACCGAATGATTCCGTTGTAGGATTTGGATATACACTTAATTTGTTTACTGAGGACTCATTCAGGTCGGTTGTCAGTTGATTCAGGAAAGAAATTTCATCAATACTGATGGATGTTCCGTTCCAATTGGATCCGGCTAACTCTGAATTATGGGGTAATTCAATTCGTATTCTTGATGCGGTTCCTGTTGCGGGCAAAACATTCCATGTATGCTGAACCTGATTTCGAATATGAAACGAGAATTCACCGCTTGCCACATTCATTGTTTGATTGGCATAATAATGTCCACTAGGCAGTTCAAAGTAAACGTTTACCAACACAGATGATTTCGGCCAGTTAGTGGCATTAAATTTCATGTGAAAATAATTTACTGTTGACACATCCAGGGGATAATCAACATAAATGGTTGGGTAATCAATAGTTCCATCACCTGCTGTTGAAAGTGCAAGCAGTAACTTATCACTTCCGTCGTGAGTTACTGCATAATCGGCTCCATACGATGACCAGCCATCGGTACCTGTTTTAAAATCCCATGTTTTTTGAGCATTTAAAACACAAATCATACTGAAAAGTGCTAAAATCGAGAGTACATGTTTTGTTTTCATATTAATAGAATTTAAAGTGAGTTTTATATTTTTTTTGATAGTTCATTTCAACCTTCATACAATTGAAATGAACTATCATGTTGATTATTATCGTTTCAAAAGAACACCAGTGACTTTCCTGCCATTCATGTTGCTGGTATAGAAGTAGGTACCCGGACTTAATCGTGAGGCATCGTAAACAGATTGTGAAACACCTGGTTCAACCTTTACTACATCAATTACCTGTCCCATTACATTCACAATTTCAATTGCAATTTTTTCCTTAATTGCGTCTTTAAATTTGAAATGCACCTCATTAACAATCGGATTCGGATAAGTAGCAACCAGCATTTCAGCATCCTGAACAGTTGGCACAGCTGAATTCAGATTTATTTTTTCTGTATTCAAGGCTAAAATATGGGCATCGATGGCTGCCTTATTATTCTTCCAGATTTCTTTTTTATCTGGAAACCAGTTTAAATCCCCGATTGGCAGTCCATCCAGACCTCCTGATAAAGCTTCCGCATTGGTATAAGTACCATTAAATAATGGCCAGGTTTCGTTTTGACCCAGAGCCTTATCCGGATCCCAATACCAGTTTAGTTGTGTAAAGGCGGTACCACCATCATAATGACTTGCGAAATAATCTTTTTTGATTGCCGGAAGAGTCCAGGCTGCTAATATAGCAGATAGTGAATCAATGCGATGATCTACAAAAGTTGGATTAACATCGTACTTATTATTGGCTGCTTTCCAGTTAGGATGTGCATTACTATTGTAAATACCCGCCTGAGGATTGAGCGCCATGGCCTGAGTTTTCTCTATTCCCCTGGCAGGTGCATCGGGTGTCCATACAAGTGGTTGAAAATACATACTTATTGCAGCTCCTTTTTGATTGGCCCAGGTGTACAAAGCATCCAGGTTATCGTAAAATGCTTTGTTTTTAAATTCAATATTATTAGCCACAAAACTGGTCATTTTATCGAAACCAAAATTAATTTCCACACCATTGTCTTTTACCTTAGGGCTGGGGTGCGACCACAGCAATTCAGAAACAGCCCCTGAAGGATAATTATCCCATCCACCTACCCAGGCTTTTTCGTACGGAATCACGTGGCAGTCGTACATAAGATTATTGGTAAAATAGAATTTCTCCTGATTCGACATCCAGTCAATCTGAGCTTTGTGATGAATAAAGGTATTGTGATTAATCCAGGTAAAACCACTTTTCACCGGAGCATTGCCATCTGAAAATATTGCTGTGCTAAGACCTACAAAAGTATTATTTTCAACATACAAGGTATCTACCCCACTTTCCTGGTTTGCAAAGAAAAAGTTAACAGGGCCATTAACACTGGTTGTTTGATTGGTCAGACGGTTAAAAAGACTATTCCTCAGGTAAATTTTGGGTTTTTGACCTACACTATGTATAGGACTGCCAGCAGGATCCAACACACAATCATCAATAACCACCCTAACATTATTACCTCCGATTCTGATAAAAAACTGAGGATTAAATACTCCATCGGCTGTTGCATTGACGAAATAAATACCTCTCAACGTAAGATTTTCAAAGGCAATGAACATATAGTCAAACGGAGTACCACCTGTGCCGCTGGTTTGCAGGGTTGGTGGCATTGTTGGTTTCAGGTCTCCTGCATCAGGAGTACCACCACCAATTATAGTTAATTCAAAACCTGTATTGTTGATAATTTCATTCAATACGTAATAGCCATTGTAGCCATTTTTAAGTCGATAGATTTTATTTCCACCGTGTTGCTTTATTGCATCATTGAGTGTACCTACACCCGGGGCAACATCGATAATCTCCTTTGTAGCAGCTGATAGCGAAACTACCAGAATACAAGCAATTAAAAGTAAAATGTTTTTTTTCATTCTTGTGTTTTTTAAATGGTTACTATATCATTATCTTTAAAAAAATCTAAAATTTATACCTTAAACCCATGTCGGCTGTAATACCATATTGTTCAACAGAAATTGGACGGGTTTCATCTCTGTACCGTATTCTGTCTTCACTGTTAGTTAAATTTCCCACTTTAAACAACACTTCCAGGATATCATTTTTTTGTAAATAAATACTGTAGGATGCATTAAAATCAACCCGGCTGTATGGTTCATTCATTACATACAATCGTAAATCGTTGGGATGAGTACTTTGAATTTTCTGAGCAGCATACTGATACGAAATATAGGTTTTAAAACCTTTAACCTCTATTCCCAGGGTTACATTCGCCATATGTTCGGGCATACCCGTCATAGGCTCAACAACTACAGAGTCCTGCCTTCCTGTAAGCTCATATCTTGATCCTGCCGGCTTGTATTTATAAAGTCGCGTATAGGGATTAGGCGATTTCCCATGAGTATAGGTATAGTTTACACTTAATGTCATATATGAAAATGGTTTTGGTAAAAAACCAAACGAGTTTTGCCATTCTACTTCAACACCACGCAACAAAATTTCATATGGATGATTTTCATACACTGTCATATTCACCAGATCGTTATCCTTAAAAACAGGATGGGGAATTGGTTCTCCCATAATTCGTTTATACGATCTCGACCATAACTTATCTTCTACTGTTTTATTAAACCCGGTAACTGAAAATAATCCAAATTTATTACCATGAAAAGTAAACTGCAGATCATAACTTTTCCATAATTCAGTTCTTAAACCCGGATTACCAGAGTTATAGGTATAGGAAGATGCATCCTGTGCACTGTAATATTCAAAGGGAGAGACTCCTGAAGATGGTCTTCTGATGGTGTGAGTATATGAAAAATGCGTATAAAACCACTTAGTGGGTTTCAATCGAATGTGAATCATCGGAAGTAAGAATTTGTCAGTCCGATATGAAATTGAATCTCTCAAGCCATAAGCACTGGAAAGATTTTCAAAAACTGAATACGTCCTGGTCACTTCATTACCGCGATAGCCATGTAGTTGCGCTTTTTGATATTCATAACGGAATCCGGGCATTACCATCAACCAGTTACCAATGTTTATCTCAGGCATAATGTACCCTGCCAGATAATGCTGTCTGTTGTTGATATCATTCATAGCAGACGAATTAAGATTATATACAAATCCTGAGTATTTTGGATCATCACCCAACCCACCCGTAGAGCCGGAAAGATACTTTTCTTTTCCATTTTGCTGCCAGGCATCGAAAACAAGATTATTACGTACAAAGGAATACCTGTCGCCAAAGGAATAAGCTCCTCCCAGAAAATTATTTTCCTGTCCTTCGACAACAAGGGGTACTACCGATTTATTCTCTACCCACCTAAATTGTTTGTTAATATACTCCCTGAAAATTGCATTATTACCGGCATAACCAACTCCATTGGTCCAATCGACATAATTAGTACTATAGCGGTATTTCGCCCCTAACTGTAGTTTTCCATGAAGTTTGTCTTTAAAAAACCGAAAAGGAATTTCGAAATCCAGTCGGGGCGAAACATTTAAATTATTGGATTCCAGCTGACTATAAGTCATTGTTTCCAGTTGAGTTCCTTGTAGATTAACAAGTATATCATCAAAATTTTGGGCTACCTGTGCAGGTGTATAGACTTTTAGGCTATCGCGGTGTAAACCATTGGCCCTGGTTTCTGAAGTATAAGACCAACTTCGGGTCCCGGGGGTTGAAGTTTTATTTCGGGTAAAGCTGACACCATAATTTAAAACAGAACTGAGAAACCTAAACCTGGTTTTTCCGAAAAAAATACTCGTTAGACCATAATTTCTATACTCTGGCGTCTCCGACATATTTACTGCAATTGGAACACTGGCAGTATTTCCTTCCGGATTAAAGCTTTTTGACTGAGTAGAAGCGTAGAAGTTGCTGGCCGATAAAAATGTTTGCAAACCAAGTAGTGTAGAACTGCTGGCTATAAAATCAACATTGACTACAGCCGACTGCTTAAAATTAATTCGTTCGTTCAAGTTAAAATTGATATTGCTGATGTAAAACGGATCACCTAAATTGGTTGTATAGTTGGTGTTATAACCTAACCACATCACACTTGTACTTCGGTTTACACGGTCGGCATTTACAGACAGAAAAACACCCAATCGATCGTTAAGAAAACGATTACTTACCTGGGCAACAAAATTGTAATTTGCATAATCATTGTTCAGAGCATTGTAACCCGATTGTGCCATAACGCTGTAATTCAGCCCCCGGGGTGTTGCCCGTAACGTTAAATCAACAGAACCGGCCACTGCATTCCCCTCAAGGTTAGCAGTCAGAGATTTATACACATCTACTCCCTGTAGTGCATAGGTTGAAATTACATTTAATCCTACCGGTAGAGGTTCTCCGTTTATTAAAACAGTTGAATAAGACTGATCAAGGCCTCTGAGTAAAAATCCGGCTCCTTCTCCACCCGACCTGTTTACAGAAATACCCGGCAAACGGCCTATAGCTTCTATAGCATTAACATCGGGATTTTGCTGAAGCTTTTCTGCTGAAATTACATTTTTTAGTGTGTTAGAAAGTATTTGTTGATTAATTGCCTGCTTCTGACCAATAGCCTGAGCTGTAATAACAATTTCATCCAGGGTTTTCTGAATAGGTTCCAACGTAAAAATTAAGTTTGTATTTTCTTTTATAACTTCTTCTTTTGTATTATAACCTATGTAGCTGATGCGAATCTTTTCATTCACAGGTGCTTCAAAATTAAATCGTCCTTCCAAATCAGTGGCAACACCAATGGTTGTGCCGGGTACAATAACACTGGCACCTATTACCGGAAAACCTTTCTCATCCAACACTAGACCCGAAATCCTCCTTGATTTTACCGGGGCTGAAACTGGAGTTGTTTCAGATGATTTTTGTGGTTTGTATATTGAAACACTTTTTCCTGTAATGTCAAACCTAATATTTTTGCTGTTAAAAAGTAAGGTTAATATTTCTGTAAGACTTTTTTTATCAGCTTCGACTGTAACAAGTTGCTTTAAATCAACATCACTACTTCTGACCAGAAATGAATAACCGGTTTTTTGTTCCAGTAGATTTAAAACCTCTCCTAAAGGCTTATTTTTAACCAGTAAGTTCAGTTTTGTATCCTGAGCGAGGCATAATGAACCTGATAGTGTTATCAGCCATACAAAAAGGAATACGACTATTCTTTTCAAATGACTGTATCTAAACAGGTTTACTTTTACTTTACAATCTGTGTATTTCATCTTTAGATTACGTTTGTGCTTTTCGGGTGTAAAATCATACTTCAGCTACACAATTTTTAAAGCTATTTATTTTTAATAGTTATCATTTTCCCATTATATACTCTCATAAACTTCTTATCCACGTCAATATATTCCAGCAAAGTACTCACCGATAAATTCATATCCAGACTGCCGGAATAATATTCACCTTTTATATCGTTCGACTCAAAATAAATCTGTACATCAAACTTACGCTCCAAATTCTTCGCAATTTCTTCTAATGTGGCATCCACAAAATGCAATTTGCCGATTTGCCATTGTGCCGATTTGGAAACATCGGCATAATTTGCATACATAGTTTTCGATTCTTTTATAAAATGAAGTTGTTGATTGGGAAGTAACGTAATTTTCTTATCGGTTTCATTATCAATAGCTGACACATCTACCTTTCCTTCTATAAGGCTAACTTCAACAGTAGGATCGCTTGTATACGATCGTACATTAAAAATGGTTCCAAGCACTTTAATTTCTAAATCGTTGGTCTGCACCAAAAATGGTTTGTCAGCATCTTTTTTGACATCAAAATACCCTTCTCCGGTCATTTCGACTTCACGATTTTTCTTTCCGTATTTATTGGTGTACTTCAGAGTGGTTCCTGCGTTCAGCCAGGCAATTGTTCCATCCGGAAGTACAATCTTTGCCTGTGAACCCAATGGCACAACAGTGGTATAGGTCATTAGTTGAGAAGAGCTATTAAGAACTTCGGTATAAAAAAAATAGCCAGAAACGGATGTAGTAAGTAAAAAAATCAGAACAGCAGCTATTCTTATAAAATATTGAACCAATGTTGGTCTGCTTGATCTACTGTTGCCTGTGACAAGAAGCTCACGTATATAGTTGTAATTATACGGTTTTTTTTCTTCAAGAGCTGGAATCATCGAAATGGCCCTCGTTTTAACAATTTCGTTAAACCGGTCTTTCAATGAGGGATCAGATTGCAACATTTCAATCAGAAGTTGTTCTTCCTTATCGGAAATAGTTTCCGATAAATACTGCATCATCAGGTGTTCGAAGTTTTGTGGCTTGTCTGGCATTAGTTTGTGAGATGGCATATTAGTGCTGTCTGTATAGTAATACACATCTCAACTTAAAAACGTTTATGCTAATGCCGAATTTTTTGAACATTAAAAACCACAAAATCCGTAATTACTTTTTTCTCTCAATCAACAAGGTATCTCCATGCTGATGGATAGCAAACTTTTTATCCACATCAATATAGGTCAATACTTCTTTCAGCGATAGGTTCATGTCGATACTTCCCGAAAACACTTCACTTTTTATTGTATTGTCGGCTATTTGTATAATTACATCGTACTTACGTTCCAAATCACGTGAAATCTGATCGAAAGTGGCATCCACAAAACTTAGCCTTCCGGTAGTCCATAGAGCCGAACGACTGGCATCGGTTTGAGAAAGTTCAATTTTCCGGGTTAGTTTGTTGAATACAAGCTGATCGTTGGGTTTCATGGTATGCAACTGATCACTTTCTGAACCGGGTATCTTTAGATTGACCGATCCTTTCATCAGATTCACTGTCACATTGTCATCTTCGTTGTAAGCACGTACGTTAAAAACAGTACCCAACACATTAACCGATAATGCACCGGTACGAACAACAAATGGACGCTTCGCAAGGCTGGCTACTTCGAAGTAGCCTTCACCCACCAGTGTCACTTCCCGGTTTTTTATTCCATAAGCTCTGCTGTACTTCAGGGTCGAAGCCGAATTAAGCCATACAATGGTACTGTCGGGAAGAATTATTTTTGTTTGTGAACCTTCAGGCGAAAAGGTTTCGTAGCTAAAAGCTGTATCTGAAGGAGTTGTGAGATCGCGGTACCCATAAATTAAAGCTAAAGACAGCGAAATGATAAATACGAAGCTTGCAGCAATATTCCTGACAGATGAAAACCTGGAATCCGACCGGTTGGTCGTCGGAGTGCTCTTGATTCTATCAATAAGTGTAGCGTAATTGGCTTGTTTCCCCGATTCAATCGCCGGCACCATCGAAATAGCATGTAATTTAAGCATCTCATCAAAGCGAACCTTTAATTCATTGTTCGAGTTGAGAAGATCAGACAATTGCTGCTGATTCTCGCTGGAAATATCTCCGGAAAGAAAATCAATCAGTAACTCTTCAAATTTTTTGTCTTCGCTTGTCATTTCTTACATTTATAATCGGTTAAAATAGTTGACTATTGGAAAAGTAAAAGTATCAACAAACTGATCAGATGATTCAGCGATACCCGTAATTTATCCATTGCATTTTTAAGTTGCACCCGTACGGTACTTACATTGATAAGCAGTTCCCCGGCAATTTCGTCGGGTAACTTACCATTGAATAGATATTGCTCAAAAATGATTCTGCATTTTTCGGGTAACTGCGCAATTGCCTTGCGTACTTCTTTTTCAATTTCCTGTGATTCAACATATTGCAGAGGCGTAGGATTCGACAGAATGTATTCTTCCTGAAAATCGAGCAGTTGTTTTTTATGTTCACTCAACACTCTTTCGTTGGTCTTTTGCGCCCGAATATGATTCAGGCAGCCATTTTTCACCGACTGAACAAGGTAAAAATGAATTGGATATGCTAGAGTGGACCGCTTATGCCAAACATGAACGAAAACATCGTTCACAATTTCGTTTGCCACATTTTTATTAAAAATGTAGCAAAGGGCAACTGTATTCAGATAAGTGTAATAACAGTCGTAGAGCAAAGCAAAAGCTTTTTCCTCGCCTTTCCCAATTCTCCGGATTACACTTTCGTCAATTTGTTTGAGCGACATAGCTGTGATTAGAGATCAACATCGGTTACAAAAGTAACAATTTTTATCACACAAACGGTTCAGTAATCATATTTTGTAATAAGATCTTTGCTCTCAACTCCTTATCCACCATTTCAATCTCAATATTAAAATAAGCTTCTTCTAATTCAAGCCTGAGGGCTTCATTGTGTATATTGGTATAAATACATTCCCCGATTGCCAGCAGCGCATTCAGGTCGTGGTTGGTCTGAATGGCAAACAATTTAAAAACGTAATACTGAAACAGCTCAAAATCATTGATTGCATAATTCTCAGGGAAGAAATCATTCAATTCAGGCAGTTTGGTCAGACTATTTGAATTATTTGATTTCATCTTCGCGTTGAGATAAAATATTCCCTTGCATTCTTCCAGCTTTAACAACGGATAGTCGGGAAATTTTTTCAGTGCATCCTGAACATCTTTGATGCGTACCATTCCGTGTTCATCGGTTAAGCGTGTTATTTCAAGGAAGGTAAAGAGGGCACAATCGCCGAGTTTTTTGCGTAAACCGGCAAGAATCGATTTCTGCTGTTTTATTGGTAAAGTAGTTATACGGGGCATCAATAGTTCACATACAGAAATGTCGTCCTGAGTCAAAACTAGCGGTTTGGGAAAACCGAAAAATTCAGGAGTAATGAGTTGCTTGCTTTTTGGCCAATTCATTTCTCTGTTAAATTCTTCTTCAAGTTTCTGTGCGGTCAAAGCATCAGTTAAATCTAAAGTAAGAATTACTTCTGTAAGGAGTTCCAACTGTGTATACAGTTTATCGTCGCCCTCATCTTCGTTCTCTGTTTCCCTGTCGAGCAATTCAAAGAATAATTTCTTACGTTCTTTAGGCTCCATCGCTGAATATCCGGTGTACAATCGTTCTTCTTCCTCATCCTGTTCTGATTCCAGCTGACGTAAATCCAACACTTCAAAATTACCTTCTCCAACAGCATTTTTGAGACGTTCGATGGTTTGATCAAACACTTTAGCGCTTACATCCCCGTTGTGAACAAACAGTGGCTTACCATTCATACCACATTCAATCTCGATTAACTCAACCTCATCGGTATCTTCGTCGAGAATAAACCGCGATACTGCAAAATTTTTATGCGGCTGAAAACCAAGATCCTGAGCATAAGCAATCCCTGAATAAATGATATTGTGAACCAGCGCATAACTCACTTCACTCAATGCAGGGCCAGCCGCATTTTCTTCGTAAAAATGTTTTAGTTGCTCTTCCGTTTCGTTATAATAGTAAACTGTATCGCGCATACCCAAACAAAAAAGGTCCACCATGTACAATGCAAATGTAAACTTTCCGCTGGCATGTTGTCGGGCTACGAGGCAATTAGCCATTCCCAACTCCTTCCAGTTTTCGTTTACAAAACACTTGTAGACAGGTAAATTCCGGGCTTTTTTCCGGGTGTAGTTTTCAGGGCTCAGCTGAGGCTGAAGGGTGAATCGTTTTGCCATAGGAATAGAAAATTAGGTTTTTCAATATAATTCGAAAGCAAACTTACACAAAATCTTTGGGAAAAAGCGAACAAAGAGTCCTTCTCAATAACGATTTAATGGATATGGAAATCACAGTTTTCGATTTTTAATTCCTGCTATCATCCCGCTCACTTGTGCCAACGCGTACATACGACCCAGAAACGAATAGCCGGGGTGGTAGTTTTTATCTTCATCGCCGAGCATCAACCGGCCATGATCGACCCGCATGGGTAAACCCGGATGAGTGGATTCGAAAATACGTATGAGTTCGGGCAGATGCCCCCTTCCTTCGAGGTGTGATGCTTCCATAAAGTTACCATTGGGCTCCACTTCGGTACTCCGCAAATGCAAAAACCAGGTTTTATCGGCAAACCTACGGGCAAGTGCAGGTACATCGTTATGCAACCCGGCACTGAGTGATCCGGCACAAAAAGTAAGGCCATTCGATGGACTGGATACGGCATTCAACACCCATTCGATATCGTTTTCATTGCCCACAATGCGCGGTAATCCCAATACCGGAAAAGGTGGGTCATCGGGATGGATACACAGTTTTATGAAATATTTTTCGGCAACAGGAAGTACTTCGCTTAGAAAATACCGCAGATTTTCGCGCAAGATATCTTTATTTACTCCATGATACTGTTCGAGTAACATACGGAAAAGAGCAACCGGTTGATCCACCCGCCCTTTGAAATTTTCGTTTACAAAGCCCTGTGTTTTTACTATAATGGTGTCGACCAGCCCCGATATCTCTTCAGGAGTGATGGTTGAATGAAGGGCATTTACCGTCTGCATTAGCTCCTCACTGTACTCCTTTTCGGCTCCTTTGCGGTTCAGAATATAACAATCGAAATAAGCAAAACGAACTATATCAAAGTAAAGGGTAGTAGTTCCATCGGGCAAACGATAGTTTAAATCGGTGCGAATCCAGTCGATCACCGGCATGAAATTGTAAACTACTGTTGTGATGCCTGCTTTACCCAGATTTTCGAGACTGATCTTGTAATTTGCCAGCAACCGATCCCGATCAGCACCTGCGTATTTAATTGCTTCGGGCACGGGCAGACTTTCTACCACAGCCCAACGCATTCCGTGCGCCTCTATGTTGTTTTTAACCTTCCGAATGGCCTCTTCCGTCCAAATCTCACCGGCTGGTACCTGATGCAATGCCGTCACAATCCCTTCAACACCAATCTGGCGCAACATATCGAGGCTTATCGGATCCGATTCACCAAACCATCTCCAGGTTTTTTCCATTAAGTATCGGACTATGAGATTGCTACTGCTCCAACATATTTTTAAACTCGTTTACCAGTTCATGTGCTGTTAAATCAATCTTCGTTGGCACAACAGACACATACCCATTAGCCAGTGCCCATTCATCGGTATCAGTAGCTGCAGGCTCGTGGTTCTCAAATTCGCCTGTGAGCCAGTAGTAAGCTCTGCCGTGGGGATCGGTTTTTTTCTCGGTTTCTTTCACCCAGCGACCATCGCACTGGCGGGCAACCTTAATTCCTTTTATAGTTCCAACAGGTGCATTTACATTGAGACAAACACCATGTGGAAGTCCATTTTGCAACACTTTTGCTGCAATTTCTACTATGTGAGGTGCAAACTGACTGAAATCGGCGTCGGAATCGTAGCTGCTGATGGAATAGCCAATAGATGGAATACCGTTTTCGCAACCTTCGAGCACAGCACCCATGGTTCCTGAATAAATGACGTTGATTGCGGCATTGGAGCCGTGATTAATCCCCGAAACCAACAAATCGGGCTTGCGATCGACTACAATTTCGTTGAGTGCCAGCTTTACACAATCGGTGGGCGTACCACTGCACGAGTAGCGCGTCAGTCCTTCCCGCTGTTCCAGCATGCGGAACCGTATCGGGTGCGTCACTGTCAGTGCGTTCGATTGTGCCGAACGGGGTCCGTCGGGGGCAACCACCACTACTTCACCCAGTTGGGTCATCAGTTCGGTTAATACTGCGATGCCTTTGGCGAAATCGCCATCGTCGTTGGTTATTAAAATCAATGGTTTTTGAGTTGACATAGCTATAAGGTCTTTTTTACTTCAATTTCCTCGTAGCTTTCGATCATGTCGCCCACGCGGATATCGTTGTAGTTCTTAATGTTCAGACCGCATTCGTAGTTGTTACCCACTTCTTTTACATCTTCCTTGAAACGTTTCAATGATTCGAGTTCACCAGAGTACACTACAATGCCATCCCGGATAATCCGTACCTTGTTGTTTCGCTTGATTTTACCTTCGCGTACCAAACATCCGGCAACTGTACCCACTTTGGTAATTTTGAATACTTCGCGAACTTCGACAGTAGCTGTAATTTCTTCCTTAATTTCGGGAGAAAGCATACCTTCCATAGCCGACTTGATTTCCTCGATAGCATCGTAGATAATCGAGTACAGACGTACGTCGATCTCTTCCTTTTCGGCCATCTTGCGGGCTGAAGCACTCGGACGAACCTGGAAACCAACGATAATGGCATTGGAAGCAGCAGCCAGCAGGATATCAGAATCTGAAATTGCGCCCACGGCTTTGTGAATCACATTAATCTGAATATTTTCAGTAGAAAGTTTCAACAGCGAGTCGGCCAATGCTTCCACAGAACCGTCCACATCCCCTTTCACGATAATATTCAATTCCTTGAAATCACCAAGGGCAATACGACGACCCAATTCATCCAGCGTAAAGTGCTTCTTGGTACGCAGGCTCTGTTCACGAGCCAGCTGCTCACGCTTGTTGGCAATTTCGCGGGCTTCCTGTTCGGTAGCCATTACGTTGAAGTTATCACCGGCCTGCGGAGCACCGTTCAATCCAAGAATCAATACCGGTTCAGCTGGTTTGGCTTCCTTAATACGCTGATTACGTTCATTGAACATCGCTTTTACACGACCAAAATTAGTTCCGGCCAATACAACATCCCCCATTTTCAGCGTTCCGTTTTCAATAAGTATAGTTGAAATATAACCACGACCCTTATCGAGCGATGATTCGATTACTGAACCATTTGCACGTTTGTTCGGATTTGCTTTAAGTTCGAGCAATTCTGCCTCGAGCAACACTTTTTCAAGCAGCTCAGGAATACCCTTCCCCGATTTAGCTGAAATTTCCTGCGACTGGTATTTACCACCCCAGTCTTCCACCAGGTAGTTCATTTGAGCCAGTGTTTCCTTTATTTTTTCAGGATTTGCACTCGGTTTATCTACCTTATTGATGGCAAACACCATCGGTACATTGGCAGCCGAAGCATGGTTGATGGCTTCAACAGTCTGAGGCATCACACTATCGTCGGCAGCTACAATGATAATAGCAATATCGGTTACTTTCGCACCACGTGCACGCATCGCTGTAAAGGCTTCGTGACCCGGAGTATCGAGGAAAGTAATACGTTGTCCGCTTTCAAGCTTCACGTTATATGCTCCGATGTGCTGGGTAATTCCACCTGCCTCACCGGCAATTACGTTCGTTTTACGAATGTAGTCGAGCAAAGAAGTTTTACCATGGTCGACGTGACCCATTACGGTCACAATCGGAGCACGTGGTAACATGTCCTCGTCAGTATCAGGCTCGTCTTCCCCGATGGCTTCCACCACATCGGCACTTACAAATTCGGTTGTAAAACCAAATTCTTCAGCAACGATATTAATGGTTTCAGCATCCAGGCGCTGGTTAATCGACACAATCATTCCAATGCTCATACAGGTACCGATTACCTGATTCACCGGAACATCCATCATCACTGCCAGCTCGCTTACCGTTACAAATTCGGTCAGTTTCAGTACCGATTCCTGTTCGCGATCGAGCTGCTCCTGTTCGTGCATACGAGCCGAAATCGAATCACGTTTGTCGCGACGGTACTTGGCCCCTTTACCTTTTTTGTTACCACCAGCCATTCGTGCCAGGGTTTCCTTAATCTGCTTGTCAACTTCTTCTTCGTTGACAACCGTTTTCAGCGGTTTCTTAAATTTATCGCGCGCCAGTTTGGGCTGAACAGGCGACTGGGTATTGGCAGTCGGCTTCTTAACTCCATCTGTCGGATAGTGCTCAATATCAACCTTCTGGTTGGTAAAGCGCTCACGTTTCTTTTTCTTTTTGGCAGCTTCGTCTTCAGCCGATCCCTCTACTTTCTTTTCCAACGAAAGATGAGGTTTTTTGGCTATAGCCTGCTGACGGTTCTTATCTTCCCGTTCTTTTTTCTTTTGTTCCTTGGTTTTTGCCTTCGGACGTGTCGACTGATTAATTAACGACAGGTCGATGGTTCCCAGAACTACCGGCGTTTTTTCCAATACCGGTTTTGCAAGGGTAAAAATCTCTACTTCCTCAGATGAATTATCTGTAGTATCAACAGTCTCTTCAATCGATTCCGCTTTCACTTCCTGTTTCGGAAGAGGAGGTTCAATCACTTCCGTGGTCGGTGTTGGTTCTGATACCTTTGGTGTTGGTTCTGTAGTAATTGGTGTCTCCTCTTTCACTTCGGCTCTGCTTACAACAGGCTCGGGAATATCCATTGGCGGAGGAGGTGAAGCTTGCCCTGTAACTTCTGCCTTCTCTGCTTTTGGAATTTCAACTTCCGGAATTACTATTTCAACGCGCTGAGGTTCAGGCTCCACAACAGGAACCTCAACCGCTATCGGTTCTTCTTTCGACAATTCAGCTTTCACTACCGGCTCTTGTGGAGCTTCTTTCTGAGCAATTACCGGAGCTGCTTCATGCGGTTTGTTGATAGCATCGAGATCGATTTGACCCACCTGTTTAATTCCCGGTAATTGCTCTTTGGGAATACTAACAGGTATGACATCTTCTTTTTTCTCTTCTTTCTTCTCGGTTTTTACCTTGGCAAAACCCTCGATAGCAACAGTCGCCAGCTTATCTTTCTGGTGACGTTCCTGGCTCAGGCGTTCCGATTCCATCTTCAGCGCCATGTCCTTGTTGAACTCTTTAGCTAAAAGAAGATGCAGATCGTCCGATATCTTCTGATTCGGATCAATCTCTATCTTATGACCTTTTTTTGCCAAAAAGTCGACGGCAGTGTTGATGCCAATGTTTAATTCCTTACAAACCTTACTTAATCTAATGGGCATAATTTCTTGTTTAATCTAATACATCTGGTTAAAGTTCTTCTTCAAATTCCGCACTCAGGATACGCAATACCTCATCGACGGTTTCTTCCTCAAGGTCGGTGCGTTTCAATAAATCCTGTCGCGGTACTGCCAGAACACTTTTAGCAGTATCGTAACCAATAGCCTTAAAGGTATCGATAACCCACTGCTCAATTTCGTCGTTGAATTCATCCAGGTAGATGTCTTCAGTTTCTTCCTCATCATCGAGTTCGCGGTATACATCGAGTTGATAACCGGTTAGCATACCGGCCAACTTAATATTCAATCCTCCTTTTCCAATTGCCTGCGATACCTCCTCCGGCTTCATATAGATTTCCGCCTTCTTTTCAGTTTCGTTGAAACGAATTGATGAGATTTTGGCAGGACTCAAAGCACGCTGAATAAACAGACTGGTGTTGGTAGTGTAATTGATAACATCAATATTTTCGTTGCGCAACTCACGAACGATACCATGAATACGTGAACCTTTTACGCCAACGCAGGCTCCTACCGGGTCGATACGGTCATCGTACGACTCAACAGCTACCTTTGCACGCTCACCAGGCATACGGGCAATCTTCTTTATTGTGATGAGTCCTTCGTTTATTTCCGGCACTTCGAGTTCAAAAAGACGCTCCAGAAAAACCGGAGAGATGCGGGATAAAATAATTTTCGGATTGTTGTTTTTATTATCCACCATGGCTACCACAGCACGAACCGTGTCGCCCTTGCGATAAAAGTCGGTGGGAATCTGCTCTGTTTTAGGCAGATAGAGTTCGTTACCTTCGTCATCAATTAGCAGCATCTCTTTCTTCCATATCTGATACAATTCAGCACTTACAATTTGGCCAACCTTTTCGCTGTACTTTGTAAATACATTTTCCTTTTGTAATTCCAAAATTTTCGAAGCCAGTGTCTGGCGGAGGTTCAAAATGGCACGACGGCCAAAACTCATGAAATCAACCTGATCGGTAACTTCTTCACCCAGCTCATAATCTTCATCAATTTTTTTTGCCTCTGTAAGCGAAATCTCGAGGTTATCGTCTTCCAGTTCCTCATCTTCCACCACGGTACGGTTGCGGTAGATTTCGAAGTCACCCTTGTCGGGGTTGATAATCACGTCGTAATTGTCGTCGCTTCCAAACATTTTGGAAATAACATTACGGAACGATTCTTCCATAACGGAGATTAATGTGCTTCTGTCGATACTTTTCAGTTCCTTAAACTCCGAAAAGGTGTCTATCAGATTGATGCTTTCTTTCTTGCTCATAGCTTATTTGAATCTAATTATCATTTTTGTTGTTTTGACCTCTGTATAGGAAAGTGTTATTGTTTCTTCTTTGGTAATTTTTCGTTTGGATCCTTCTTCTTTTACTTTCACCTCTAGCTTAAGCTGAAATCCATCTACGGTGGCTTCGCCCAAAATGCCGGTAAGCTTTTTACCGTCGCGGGTAAGCACTTCCACTTCCCTGCCCAGATTTTTCTGATACTGGCGCAACACCTTGAAAGGTTCTGTTATACCTGCTGAACTCACTTCGAGTTCGTAGTCTTCAATTTCCGGACTCAGTTTTTCGATCAGGTAACGGTTTAATTGTACACAATCGTCGATGGAAACTCCCTGAAATGCGTCAATTTCAATACTAATTCGCTGGTCGGCGGTTAGTTTTAAATCAACCAGGTAGAACTCTGAATCGTTCAGATATTCTTCAACATGCTGATTTACAATCTCTTTACTTATCATTACTAGCTTATTTTCAACAGCGAAGGGGACTGTGTGTCCCCTCCCCATGTTCTTTTCGAGCGCAAAGATAATAAAATTTCATAAAACTTCCAACACTTGTGGAATATTTAGTAAAGTAAGTATCAGGATTTTCCCGATAAATTGCGAATTAATTGTTTTCCCTTTGAATGTATTGTTTCCGGTAATACTCCTGGTAGTTGCCACTGGTAACATTATCGAGCCATTGTTGGTTAGCGAGGTACCAGTCGACCGTTTTTTCAAGTCCCTCTTCAAACTGAAGCGAGGGGACCCATCCCAGTTCGCGTTGTAATTTCGAGGAATCGATGGCATAGCGCAAATCGTGTCCTGCCCTGTCTTTTACATAGGTAATTAAACCTGCCGAAGTGCCCGGTTCACGATCCAGCTTACGGTCCATAATTTCGCAAAGCTTATGTATCAACGCAATATTCGTCCACTCGTTATGTCCACCAATATTATAGGTTTCACCGTTCAGGCCCTTGTGAAAAATCACATCGATAGCCCGGGCATGATCGTTCACCCACAACCAGTCGCGTACGTTTTCGCCTTTACCATAAACAGGAATGGGTTTGTTGTTTTTAATATTATGGATAGCCAGAGGAATGAGTTTTTCGGGAAAATGATTGGCTCCGTAATTGTTCGAGCAATTGGAAAGCACTACCGGCAAGCCATAGGTATGATGATAGGCTCTCACAAAGTGGTCGGAAGAGGCTTTGGAGGCAGAATACGGACTGCGGGGATCGTAGGGAGTTTCTTCAGTAAAAAGGCCGGTTTCGCCAAGTGAGCCATATACCTCGTCGGTCGAAACATGATAGAATCGTTTTCCGTCCATTTTATTCTTCCAGGCAAGTCGTGCAGCATTCAATAAATTGGCTGTTCCAAACACATTGGTCCGTATAAAAGCAAAAGGATCGGTGATGGAACGGTCAACATGCGATTCTGCGGCCAGGTGAATCACTCCATCAAAATTGTACTTTTGAAATAAGTCTGTAATAAACACCGCATCGGTAATATCTCCTTTAACAAAGGTATAATTGGGTGCACCGACAATATCACTCAGGTTTTCCAGGTTACCTGCATAGGTGAGTGCATCGAGATTAACAATCGAATAATCAGGGTAGTTGGTAACAAACAAACGTACGACATGGGAGCCAATAAATCCGGCACCTCCGGTTATCAAAAGGGTTTTCATCTGTGATACAGTTTTTTAGATTTGAAGCACAAATGTACATGAATAATTTTAAAAGACGAAAAAAAAAGTTATCAACAATTTTAGGTTCCTTCGAAAATGTTTTTCTAAATTTGCGACGTGGAAAAAATGATGCGCCATATAGAACGACTTCTCGCCAGCAACGATCACGTGATTGTTCCGGGGCTGGGAGTCTTCGCGGTACAAAAGAGCAATGCGGTAATTCGCGGCAACTACATTCTTCCTCCACGCGCCACACTGGGCTTCAACCCCATGGTGCATCACAACGATGGAATGCTGGCGCTTGAAATATCCCGGTCTCAACAAATTTCCTACAGAGATGCTTCACGCTACATTGACAATGAAGTAACGTTGTTTCTTCACCAGATAAACGACGAAGAACCTGAAGATTTCGGTAATCTTGGTAGTTTTATGCTTGATGAAGATGGGCATTTGCTGTTTACGCCTGCCGGTCATCTTCCTTTTCTGCCACTCAACCTGGGTCAGCGCCCTATTCGTCTTCCCGAGCCTGTAAAAGTGAATCCACGAATGATTGAAGTCCGGTTCCCGGCTTATCGCTTTATCCGGTATGCAGCTGCTGTAGTGTTTATTATCTCATTGCTGTATTCTTCCGGAGTGAACAACTCGGCGACCTTGCACGATCAGGCCAACCTCAATATGTTCCGGTCGTTCAAGTGGGAACAGCTCTATCCTGCTCCACCGGCTATCATGACCAATATGGACAGCACTGTGGTTTCTAATGCAGTATTACCTTATCCTCAGGAAGATACACTGGAAACCGAAGAGCCTGATTTACTGGCACCGGTTACTCCACCTTACAGTATAGTGGTGGGAGCATTTCAGACCGAAGCTACCGCACTACGAATGGCAAATACCTTCAGCGACGAGTTTCCGGAAACGGATGTGAGCTCCGAAGGTACCTATTATAAGGTTACTCTTTGCCATTTCGACGACATTAAAGCGGCTATCCATTACATGGAAACCCTCCGCCGCGAAGACCCGCGTTTTTCTGATGCGTGGGTTATAAAAAATTAGTTGGTCGTTTCAAAATCTTTTTTTATCTTTGCAGCCGCTTTTCGAGTAAAAGCACTCAACTAATCATTTAAATTTTACACAATGCCCGTAAAAATCAGATTACAACGTCACGGTCGTAAAGGATATGCGTATTACCATATCGTTATTGCCGATAGTCGTGCGCCACGTGATGGCAAATTTATCGAACGTATTGGTTCGTACAATCCGAACACTAACCCTGCAACCATCGATTTGAAGTTCGACAGAGCTTTGTATTGGATGACAACAGGTGCTCAGCCCACCGACACAACCCGCACTATCCTGTCGGCAGAAGGTGTACTGATGAAAAAACATTTGTTGGAAGGTGTTAAAAAAGGTGCTTTCGATGAGGCTGAAGCTGAAAAACGCTTTGCTGCATGGAAAACCATGAAAGAAAGTTCGGTTAACAAAACCAAAGAACAGATTGCTGCTGAGAAAGCTGCCGACGCAAAAGCCCGTTTGGCTGCTGAAGTAGAACTGAACAAGGCAAAAGCTGCTGAACTGGCCAAAAAACTGGCTGACGCGAAAGCTGCTGAAGCAGAAGCCGCCGCAGCTGCCGCTGCCGAAGCTGCACCTGCTGCAGAAGAGGCTCCTGCTGCCGAATAAGCACTCTCACCAAACTAAAAAAGAGCCCGGAGAAATTCGGGCTTTTTTTGTAGCTTTGCACCTTTAGTTCTATCAACCATGATTAACGTATCCATCGTCCTGTATAAACACAGCTGGTCGCAAACCAGTCAACTTATCAACGCTTTGCTCAGGATTAAAGGGCTGAATACCCTTTACCTGGTCGACAACTCCCCCGTACCTTCCAATGAGTTCAGCGATAAAGGAGCTCAGTACATTTTTACCGGCTCTAATCGTGGGTATGGTGCAGGACACAATATCGCACTGCGGAAGACGCTGCGTCAGGACGTGCCTTATCACCTGGTGATTAACCCCGATGTGGAACTGAAACCTGAAATTTTCAATGAACTATTGGAGTATATGGAGCAAAATCCGCAAATTGGTCAGCTAATGCCTAATATTGTCTATCCCGACGGTTCATTGCAGTATGTATGTAAATTACTTCCCACCCCACTCGATTTGTTTGGAAGGCGGTTTCTGCCAGCGGCTCTTACCCATCGAAGAATGGAGCGGTTCGAAATGCGCAGTACAGGTTATCAGAATATCATGGAAGTTCCTTATCTTTCGGGCTGCTTTATGCTACTCAGAACCAGTGCACTCAAAGAAACCGGACTCTTCGATGAACGTTTCTTTATGTATCCTGAAGACATCGATTTGACCCGAAGGATGCACAAAAGATATAAAACAATTTTTTATCCAAAAGTAAGCGTTGTTCATCACCATGAACAGGGCTCCTATTCAAGCAAAAAAATGCTGATGATTCACATTCTCAATCTGATACGCTATTTCAATAAATGGGGATGGAATTTCGATCCGGAAAGAAAACAAATTAATCAACGCATCATTCAACTCAATAAATTATGAATTTCAGTTTTATAGAAATTACCAGTGCCTTTATGGTACTTTTTGCAATTATTGATATCCTGGGCTCTATTCCTATCATTCTGAACCTTCAGAAAAAGCATAAAAATATGCATGCGTTGGCTGCCAGTGCTGTTGCGTTGCTCATTCTGATTGTGTTTTTATTTACGGGGGAAGGTATTCTGCGTTTGTTCAGTGTCGATATTCGTTCGTTTGCAGTGGCCGGTTCGCTGGTAATCTTTCTGTTTGCCATCGAAATGATACTCGATATCGAAATTTTTCGTAACCATGGTCCACAAAGCAGCTCGGCCTTTGTGCCGCTGGCTTTTCCATTGATTGCCGGACCAGGATCCTTTACAACCCTGCTATCATTGCGGGCTGAGTACCACACCGAAAACATTCTGGTGGCTTTGTTTCTGAATCTCCTGGTGGTTTACCTTGTGCTGAAGGCTACCAAACGCATCGAAAAACTCATCGGAGAAGGTGGAATATATATCCTCCGGAAATTTTTCGGAATTATTCTGCTTGCTATATCGGTTAAACTGTTTACCACGAATATCAGCTACCTGCTTTAGGCGTTAATAGCTAAACCGGCCGTATTCGCTTTCAATCACCAGTTCGCGGGTGGTTGAGGCTTCAACATGTCCAACTACCTGCGCATCGATACCAAAGGAACGTGAAATTTCAATGATTCGCTGAGCATGTTCAGGAGCCAGGTAGAATTCCATCCTGTGCCCCATATTGAATACTTTGTACATCTCCTGCCACGATGTACCCGATTCTTCCTGAATCATCCGAAACAACGGAGGTACCGGGAAAAGTGTATTTTTCACTACCTTCAGTTCATCGATAAAATGAAGAATCTTTGTTTGGGCACCTCC
>JAVFAG010000022.1:0-2795 GCA_034002585.1 Paludibacter sp. | reverse complement strand
GCATCCTGAGCAATTCCTTTCCATACCGACAAATCGCCGGTTTCCTTCCAGTAAACATAAGCCAGCGACGACTTGGTACCGGCACCATCGGCATGCATAATGAGGCAATATTCGGGATCATTGCCCAGGTAATCAGGAATAATCTTACAAAATGCCTTCGGAAAAAGGCCTTTATCGATATTCTTAATGGCATTGTGCACATCTTCTTTCGAAGCCGAAACTCCTCTTAAATTATACCGTTGGTCACTCATAATAAAAAACTTATAGTCTGCCGTTGGCAGTGATCAGTTGTAAAATATGTTGATTAATATCGGTTGCCTTTAGTAAATCCTCGAGATAAATATGCATACGGTAGCACCAGAAATTACGCGGATTACTGGGAACATTGATGCGTTCCGACAAAGGATTCTCGTGAGCATACTTCTCGTCGATAGCTATCCAGTCCTGCCAGGGCAGGATAATTAGCATAGCTGGCGACTCAAGATGTTGATTGACTATGCGTTCGGCTATCCATGGTTCGCATTTTTCAGGAGCAGGGCCTTGCAAGCCCAACGCTCTGTTGTAGAAGCGCTGTGTAATCGTATGATCTTCCAGCCACCAGGCCCGGATAGGATTCATATCGTGGGTCGAGGTGGTACAAACAGAAAGATAAGGAGCATCAGCAGGCATTGCAAACTCATGATGCGGTTTTTTAGGCATCCGCTGAATTTCGAGGCTCAGAATTTCGAGTTGACGCATTACTTCAGGAACCGAATCGGGCACCATACCCAAATCCTCTCCACAAACCAGCATATTGGTTGCCGACAGCAAGGCGGGCAGCTTCTTAAGAGCTTGTTTTTTCCAGAATTCATTGTGACGGTGATAAAAATAGTCGACATAAATACCATCCAGTGTACGGCGCATTGAATCGGATAAATCGCGGAAAGTGGCTGAGCTATGCATTGAAATACGCGGATGAAAACGGTCGGGTTGACGGGCATCTCTCAGGAAAAGCACCTCACAATGCAACTTATACAAGCCATCACGAATCAGCACATCCTTGGTACTGAAATTATATCCCAGTGAGGTAAAATGATGCTCAACCTTGCGTTGGGTATTAAATCTCTCTTTGAATTTATACCGTTGCCAGCCATCTTTTTCGAAATAAACCCGCACTGCTTCGTCGTAATACTGACCAAAAACTGCCTGCAGCACATGTTCCTGCAAATAGGGTTTGAGAAAACGGTCTTCCTCCCAGCGCAGTCCTTTTGCCTCCAATTCACTGATTGTGAATGGAAGTGAAGGATTGAAGGTACCTGTCAATCCCCAAACTGCATCCTGTGGGATTTCCCAAATGCGGAAAAAGCCAAGAATATGATCAATTCGATAGGCATCGAAATATTCAGCCAGTTTTTTAAAACGATTTTTCCACCACAAATAATTATCCTGTTCCATACGGTCCCAATTGTAGGTTGGAAAGCCCCAGTTTTGACCTGTTTCCGAAAAATCATCGGGGGGAGCACCAGCCTGCATAGAGGTATTGAACATTTCAGGATTCATCCAGGCATCCACACTGCGCGGACTAACTCCAATCGGAATATCACCCTTGATGCAAATACCCTGCGAACGGGCGTAATCGTGCACTTCAGCTAATTGTTTATCGAGGTGGTACTGTAGAAAATAAAAAAATGCAATGTCGTGATACGATTCACTTTCATGCGACGCCAAAACTGCAACATCCCCGGGATGAAATACTGAAAACTCAGGCCAGGCATGAAATTCAGGAGTACCGAATTTATCACGCAGGTAGGAAAATACGGCATACGGGACCAGCCATTCCTTATTTTTATCAAAGAAAAGACAAAATTCCTCACTTTTAAACACTTTAGCTCCGGATTCCGCATACACTTCTTTCAGGTATTCCCATTTAGCGTCCATCACGACCTGATAATCAGCAAAGGTTTTTGCATTAAATTCCTTTTTGCGAACTGCAAAATACGCTTTTCGATCCGGATTTTTCAACTTACCTACTGCTTCAAGATTCAGGTAAACAGGATGCAGTGCATACACCGAAACAGCATTGTAGGGATACGAATCGTAATTGCTGTGATACAATATGGTATCGTTAATGGGCAGGGTTTGAATCATTTTTTGTCCGGTGCAAACTGCCCAGTCAGTCAGGAGTTTCAAATCGTAAAATTCACCGATGCCAAAGCTTTTTTTACTTCGTAATGAAAAAACGGGAATAGCTACACCGGCTGCACGCCAGGGAGCAATGGTTCGTAGAAAATGCTCGTCGGTAACCACTGTCAGAGCTTTTTTATCTGCGATTTGCAGTATCCGATTGGGGCCACCTCCCCAGGCCAGCACTTCATCAGTTGCTGTATCGACCAGTAAGTACTTGTATTCCAGCGGAAATTTTATATCATTAACCGACAATCCAACCGACCACAACGGAAAATTCCCGCCCGTAAGCCGGACTTTTTTCGACACATCCCAGTTGCCCAGGCATTCCTGATTTCCTACAACTGCAAAATGACGGTGGGATTCAACCTGCAGACAATGCACCTGCAATATAAGTGATGCATCGGCAGGTACAGCTTCGGTACATGTATCATTTGCTGAATCGCGTTTAAAGTAACAATCCCTGAACACGAGCGACCCGAACGCACTATCGCCATTGGGGCTGCGCCAGGAATCAACAATCCGGATATCTTTCTTGTATGAAGGAATAAACAGTTTTCTGTAATCACCCGACTCCCGAACAACAATCGCTTCAGTATTTTTAAGTTCATACTGATATTCAATGAGTTCAA
>JAVFAG010000021.1:0-38004 GCA_034002585.1 Paludibacter sp. | reverse complement strand
GATAGTTTTCACCACGAAGCCATCCTGTTGAAAGGTGCCCGTTCGTTTCATTTTGAACTGATTTCCGGAAAGCTGGAAAAGATTGCTCACGAAACGGTGTTGGAAGTAAATCTCAACCACCTGGTACACAATCTGAATTATTTCCGATCCTACCTGAAGCCCGGAACCCGGGTGATGTGCATGGTAAAAGCCTTTGCCTACGGAAGTGGCTCTGTGGAAGTAGCCCGCACACTTCAACATCACCGGGTTGATTGCCTGGCTGTTGCCGTAGCCGATGAAGGAGCTGAGCTACGTCATGCGGGCATTCATCTACCCATTGTGGTAATGAATCCTGAAAAAAGTGTTTTCGATTTGTTGTTTGAGCACCAACTGGAGCCCGAGATTTATAGCTTCAGGTTGCTCAACGAATTTATTGCTGCTGCCTCGAGGAGAGGGATTCAGTCCTATCCGGTTCATATAAAACTCGATAGCGGCATGCACCGATTGGGATTTGATCCTTCCGAAGTACCTTCCCTGATAGCCCTTTTGCAGCAACATAATGAAGTGTCGGTAAAGTCGGTATTCTCTCACCTGGCCGGCTCCGATTCGCCTCTACTCGATGACTTTACGCACCAACAGGCTCGCACCTTTACGCAGAGTGCTGCTCAGATACAACAGGCATTCCCTTATCCTGTAATGCGTCACCTTCTAAATTCGGCTGGTATTGAGCGTTTTCCTTCTTACCAAATGGAAATGGTGCGCCTGGGTATCGGCCATTATGGCATTTCAGCCCTTCCTGAAGTTCTCCTACCTCAGGTATGTTCGCTGAAAACCATTATTTTACAGATAAAAACTATTGCTCCGGGTGAAACAGTAGGCTACAATCGTAACGGGAAGGTGGTTCGTCCAACCCGTATCGCCATTCTACCCGTTGGTTATGCCGATGGTTTCGACCGCAAGCTCAGTAACGGAGTAGGAGAAGTGCTTATTCAAGGTCGTCGCGCACCTGTTATTGGCAATGTTTCAATGGACCTGATTACGGTGGATGTCACGGATGTAGATGCGCAGGAAGGCGATGCTGTTGAGATATTTGGCGAAGGAATTACTGTTTCGGAGATAGCTTCCAAAACGGGCACTATTCCTTACGAAATTCTGACCGGTATTTCGCGAAGGGTGAAGCGGGTCTATTTTCAGGAATAATAAAAAAATGGCACCTGAATTCAGATGCCATTTTACTTTAGAAAGCGTATATTAAACCTTCAGGGATGCCCTTGCTGCTTCAATCTTTACATTTGCAGCAGCATCTGCTTTTTCGTAATCGTCAGTGGTTTTCATTTCACCTCTTACTTCAATATAGAACTTAATTTTTGGCTCGGTGCCCGATGGTCGAACCGAAATTTTGGTTCCGTCTTCAGTAAAATACTGCAACACATTGGACGTCGCAGGCATGTCGAGATCGGTGATCTCACCTGTAGCTACATTTTTCTGTTTCAGTGTTTTATAGTCCTTGATGATGCGGATTGCCGAACCTGCCAGCTCTTTCGGAGGATTGTTGCGGAAATCGGTCATAATCTGAGCAATTTCCTCAGCACCCGATTTTCCTTTACGTACCACGGAAATGCCTTTTTCCTTGCCGTAACCATATTCAAGGTAGATTTGCTTTAACAGCTGGTAAAGGCTCATTCCATTGTCTTTTGCCCAGGCTGCAATTTCAGCCATCAGCGTACACGACGAAACGGCATCTTTATCACGTACAAAGGTCTCGGGAAGGAAACCGTAGCTTTCTTCGCCACCTCCGATATAGTCTTTACTACCTTCGTTGTCGCGGATTACAGCGGCTATCCACTTGAAGCCGGTAAAACAATCGAAACATTCCACACCGTTCTTTTCAGCAATTTCTTTAATAATTTCGGTGGTGACAATCGTTTTTACCACGTATTCCCTGCCTTTCAGTTTGCCGGTTTCCTTCCAGCGACGAATCAGATAATAGATGAAAATCAGTGCAGTTTGATTTCCATTCACCAGAATCCATTCACCCTCATCGTTTTTAATGGCAATGCCCATACGATCCGAATCCGGGTCGGTGGCCATAACCAGTTCGGCATCCGTTGCTTTAGCGCGCTGAATAGCCATGTCGAGTGCAGCCGGCTCTTCGGGATTGGGTGAATAAACCGTTGGGAAGTCACCGCTTACCACATATTGTTCAGGTACATCAATAATATTTGTAAATCCACATGCGCGCAGTGCACGGGGAACTATTGCAACAGCGGTTCCGTGAATAGGGGTAAACACAATTTTCATGTCTTTGTGACGCTGAATCGATTCCGGAGAAAGTGAAAGTGCTTTTACTTTGTCAATATAAATTGTATCCACTTCCTCGCCAATGATTTCAATCAAATCGGGATTCCCTTCGAACTTAATCAAATTTACATCGGTGATTTTATTCACCTCAGTAATTACGTTTTCGTCGTGGGGTGCAATCATTTGGGCACCATCGTTCCAATACGCTTTATATCCGTTGTATTCCTTTGGATTGTGCGAAGCAGTAAGAATGATGCCACTCTGGCAGCCAAAATGGCGGATGGCAAACGAAACTTCGGGTGTGGGACGCAAATCTTCAAAAAGATATACTTTGATGCCATTAGCGGAAAAAATAGCTGCTGAAATCTCAGCAAATTTACGGCTGTTGTTGCGGCAGTCGTGACCAATGACCACCGAAATCTGAGGTAAATCGGCAAAACAGGCATTCAGGTAATTGCTAAGTCCCTGGGTGGCAGCCCCTACGGTGTAAATGTTCATGCGGTTGGTTCCGGCTCCCATAATGCCGCGTAATCCACCGGTTCCGAATTCTAAATCGCGGTAGAACGATTCAATCAGTTCTGTGCTTTCGGGCGAATCCATCATTCGTTTCACATCTGCTTTTGTGGCTTCATCGTAATTGCCCTCGAGCCAAAGCCCTGCTTTCGCCCTTACTTCCTGTAACAATGCATCGTTTTCCATATTTTCTTAATTTTGTTGTAGCTATTTTTAATTGAAGAGCAAAAATACAAAAAAAGGCTTTATGCGCTGACAAAATAGCAGAAATAAATAAAAAAAACTTATGGGTATTAATTTTGTTACAATAATGCGACTTAATTAAATCAGTAATGAAAATTTTTCTACATTTGTGAGAAGAAACAAAATAACAACTATGACAGTAAATTATTCGGAACAGTTACAGAATGTGTTGATGTATAGTACGCAGGAAGCTGGTCGTTTAGGAAATAATTACGTGGGACCCGAGCATTTGTTGCTCGGAATACTGCGTAATGGCCATGGTAAGGCCATTGAAGTACTTACTAATTATCATATCAATCTGGCTCATATCAAACAGGTTATAGAAAGTCAGATTCGTACCGACAGTACTCCGACACAGGAGGAATTGTTGATGCTGAAGAGTACTCAACGTATAAAAAAGCTGATGGAACTCGAAAGTCGGTTGTTCGACAGTGAAGTGGCCGACACAGAACATTTGCTGCTGGCCCTGCTGAAAGAACAAAACAACCTGGCTGTGGATGTGTTGAATGCCGAACAGGTAACCTACGACATGGTTCGTAATTACCTCGAGAAGCCTGTTTCGGATCAGCCGCGCAACAGCTCTGGCTTTCGCGAAGAGGATGAGGAAGAAGAACCCCGCAGCAGTAAGTCGTCACAGGGTAGTGGACCGGCACGTCAGTCGGATACACCAGCACTCGACACCTTTGGAACCGACATCACCAAGGCTGCCAGCGAAAACCGTCTCGACCCGATAGTGGGCCGCGAAAAGGAAATTGAACGCCTGGCTCAGATTCTGAGTCGTCGCAAAAAGAACAATCCGGTATTGATTGGTGATCCGGGTGTGGGTAAATCGGCCATTGTGGAAGGGCTGGCATTGCGCATCAACCAGCGCCGTGTGTCGCGTATTTTGTTCGACAAAAGGGTAGTGGCGCTCGATATGGCCTCGATTGTGGCGGGTACAAAGTACCGCGGACAGTTTGAGGAACGTATTAAGGCCATCCTGAATGAGTTGCAAAAGAATCCCAACATCATTTTATTTATCGACGAGATACACACTATTGTTGGTGCCGGTGGTGCACCGGGTTCGCTCGATGCTGCCAATATGCTGAAACCTGCGTTAGCCAGAGGTGAAATTCAGTGTGTAGGAGCTACCACGATGGATGAATACCGTCAAAGCATTGAAAAAGATGGAGCGCTGGAACGTCGTTTTCAGAAAATTTTAGTTGATCCTACCACTCCGGAAGAAACGCTACAGATTTTGCAAAATATTCAGGATCGCTACGAGTACCATCACAATGTACGGTATACTCCTGAAGCTATCAAAGCCTGTGTGCGCCTTACTGATCGCTACATTACCGACCGTGCTTTTCCCGATAAGGCGATTGATGCACTCGACGAAGCCGGTTCACGTGTTCACATCGGATCGGTATCGGTACCACAGGAAATTGAAGACCTGGAAAAGAAAATCGAAGAGCTGAAAAAAGAAAAAATGAAAGTGCTCAGCGAGCAAAAGTACGAGTTGGCAGGTCCTATCCGGGATCAGGAAAAGCAGGCCCAGTATCAGCTCGAAGATGCCGTACGTCGCTGGGAGAAAGAGTCGCAGTTGCACCCCGAAACTGTTGATGAAGAAAAAGTAGCCGAAGTGGTAGCGATGATGTCGGGCGTTCCTGTACAACGAATTGCACAGGCCGAAGGGCTTAAACTGCGCCAGATGAGCGAAGTGCTGAGTGGTAAGGTGATTGGTCAGGATGATGCGGTGAATAAAATCGTAAAAGCTATTCAACGTAACCGTATCGGTCTCAAGGATCCGGGCAAGCCTATCGGTTCATTTATTTTCCTTGGACCTACCGGGGTTGGAAAAACGCATTTGGCGAAGATTTTATCTGAGTTTATGTTCGACAGCCAGGATGCGCTTATCAGGGTCGACATGAGCGAGTACATGGAGAAATTCTCAGTATCACGACTCATTGGCGCGCCTCCGGGCTATGTGGGTTACGAAGAAGGTGGTCAGCTTACCGAACGTGTGCGGCGTAAACCCTATTCTATTGTTCTGCTCGATGAGATTGAAAAAGCCCATCCCGATGTTTTCAATATCCTGTTGCAGGTGATGGACGAAGGACGCATTACGGATAGTCTGGGTCGCCGTATTGATTTTAAAAATACGATTATCATCATGACTTCTAACGTTGGAACCCGTCAGTTGAAGGATTTTGGCAAGGGCGTAGGTTTTAATACCCATTCGGAACTGGAACTTAATTCGGATTACTCGCGTGGTGTGATTCAAAAGGCGTTGAACAAAACTTTTTCACCTGAATTTTTGAATCGCGTTGACGAAATAATCACCTTTGATCAGTTGAGCCGGGATTCCATCCGAAAGATTATTGATCTTGAACTGAAAGGAATTTTCTCACGGGTTACTGCTATGGGTTATCATCTGGAATTGACCGATGAAGCAAAAGATTTCATTGCAGAGCGTGGTTACGATATTCAGTTCGGAGCACGTCCGTTGAAGCGTGCTATACAAAGATACCTCGAAGATGAATTGGCGGATGTGGTGCTGGCGGGAGAGCTACACGAAGGCGACACAATTGTAATGGGTATGAACGATGCTGCCGATGGTGTGAAAGCACAGGTTCGCAAAAAAGAAGAACCAGCCCAATTGGAAACTACCTGATAGCTTGTTGAATAATAAGAAGTTAAACCTTCATTCAGAGAGTTCTGGATGAAGGTTTTACCATTTTTTAAGTTCACAGTACAGCCTTTGAACAGGTAAGCCCATCACGTTGTAAAACGATCCTGTTATTTGTTCAACGCCTATATACCCGATCCATTCCTGGATGCCGTAAGATCCCGCTTTGTCGTAAGGTTTAAAATGATCGAGGTAATACTCAATTTCATCATCATGAAGTTCAGCAAAACGCACTTCCGAAACCGTGTGAAAGGTTTTTCGCCTATCAGCAGTGCTGATACATACTCCTGTGATTACCTGGTGGTTATTGCCCGAAAGTTGCTTCAGCATCCGTTTGGCATCTTCGCGATCGGTAGGCTTCCCCAACACCTGATTGTCGAGTAGTACAATGGTGTCGGCTGTAATTAATAAATGTGACTCGTTTAAATAATCAGCGAAGGCATCTGCTTTTTTTTCAGCGAGATACATCGGTATGCTAATGCCCGGGATAGAGTCGGGATAGGTTTCTTCCACATCAATGGTTTGCACCTTAAAGTCAATTCCCAATCCGCTGAGGAGTTCATTGCGACGCGGTGAGGCTGAGCCCAAAATAATGGAAAAGTTTCGAAGATTGTCGAGCATGCTGATATGATTTTTTATACTAAAGGATACTTTGTATTGAAATGCACTAACCAGATCAGCGTAAAAGCCGAACCGTTTACCTTTATTACTTTCGCTAAATGAAAAGAGGCCCGCAAAATTATTACTTTTTTCTGAATAATGTAGTGAAACACGCATATTTTAAAGCCTCAAATTAAGTCGTTAAGTTTGGGATATTTTTTTTATCCTAAATAAATTTAAGTATCTTTGCGCAATACCATTACGGTTCAACCGGCAAAAAATGAAAAAACAGATGGTACTTATTTCCGGTATTATCAGAATGATATAAAAAATATTTAAAAAATCTGGTTACGTATGAAAATAGCAATTGTAGGAACAGGTTATGTTGGATTAGTGTCGGGTGCATGTTTTGCCGAGATGGGCCTGGATGTGACCTGTGTTGATATCGATGAACAAAAAATCGAAAACCTGAGAAACGGGATTATTCCTATTTACGAGCCTGGTCTGGAAGGCCTGGTGACCCACAATGTCAATTCGAACCGATTGCATTTTACTACCCGGTTAACGGACGTGTTGCAGGATGTTCAGGTGATTTTCAGTGCGGTAGGTACACCTCCGGATGAAGACGGGAGTGCCGACCTGAAATATGTGCTGGAAGTGGCAAGAACTGTAGGGAAGAACATTACCGATTATGTACTGCTGGTAACGAAGAGTACGGTGCCCGTAGGTACTGCCGAACTGGTACGACAGGTTGTGCAGGAAGAACTTGACAAACGGGGAGTGAAAATTAATTTTGATGTGGCATCAAATCCTGAATTTCTGAAAGAAGGTGATGCAATAAAGGACTTCATGAGCCCTGATCGTGTTGTGGTAGGCGTGGAGAGCGAACGTGCACGCGAACTGATGGCCCGGTTATACAGGCCTTTCCTGCTTAATAATTTCAGGGTAATATTTATGGATATTCCATCTGCCGAATTAACAAAATACGCAGCCAACGCGATGCTGGCTACCCGTATTAGTTTTATGAACGATATTGCCAACCTCTGTGAGCTGCTGGGTGCCAATGTTTCAATGGTACGTCAGGGTATAGGTACCGATTCGAGAATTGGTAGTAAATTCCTGTATCCCGGTTGTGGATATGGTGGTTCCTGTTTCCCGAAAGATGTAAAAGCCCTTTTGTATACTGCTCAACAACATGGCTACAACTTACGGGTTCTTCAGGCTGTCGAAGATGTAAACGATGATCAAAAGCACATTCTATACAAAAAATTATTGCGGTTTATTCCAAAGGAAGAGTTAAAGGATAAGGTGTTTTCAATCTGGGGTTTGTCGTTTAAACCCAATACGGATGATATGCGCGAGGCGCCTTCGCTCGAACTGATTCGTAAATTACTTGAGGCAGGTGCCTCGCTTCGGGTATTCGATCCGGTAGCAATGGCTGAAGCAAAGCATACCCTTGAGCGTCAATCAGGAGATTTGCCACTCGAACGGATTTACTATGCAACCGATATTTACGATACAGTACTTGATACCGATGCCCTTTTTTTAGTTACAGAATGGAAAGAGTTCCGTCTGCCTAACTGGAAAATTATCAAACGAAGCATGAATAATCCACTGGTAATTGATGGCCGGAATATTTACGAGCGTAATGAATTAAAAGAAAATGGCATCACCTACGATACCATTGGCTAATTAGCTTCGACCTTAAAATGTCTTGGTTGATGTTATCGCAACGGTAGCCTGGATTCACGATGCAATCGCAGGAATTCATGTTCAAAATTGGGTGTGAACAGGTTCTGTCCCATGGCTGACAACAGTTCGTTTAGTGTCCAGAACCTGCCTTCTTCTATTTCCTCCGGATCGGGTGATATTGCTCCATCCCAAAGGGTTAAGTAGCTGTAGACCAGTTCAGACTCAATTTTGGATGTAAAGGTGTACATAGAAAGATACTCCGGTTGAAAGCCGGAAATTCCCAGTTCTTCACGGGCCTCCCTCAGAAGTGCCTGTTCTGGAGTTTCACCGTAATCAATATGCCCTCCAACCGATGTGTCCCATTTGCCCGGTTGTACATCTTTGGTGTCAGCACGTTTTTGAAGATACAGTTCGCCCCATGAATTAATAACATGAAGGTGTACAACAGGATGGAGAAGGAATGATCCGGAATGACAATCGGTTCGGCTGGCCTTGCCAATGACATTTCCTGCAGAATCGACTATAGGAAACTGTTCATTTTGCATACAATGATACTTTATTTTTTTGTGTGCAAAGATATTAGAATTATCTTTGCAATCGATTTTTTTTATGTACTTCGATACAAACAGAAATAAACAATGATAGAATATATGTTCAACCTTCATTTGTATAGAAAGGTGTTGAGACGATGAAAATTTTGATTACAGGCTCAGATGGCTTTGTAGGACGCAATCTTATCGCTCAGCTTCGCAATCAGGGTTACCAACATTTGTTGCTCTACGATGTCGCCACCGATCCTGTGTTGCTCAATGCATATACCCGTGAATGCGACTTTGTATTTCACCTGGCAGGAGTTAACCGACCTCAGAATCCGGGGGAGTTTATGGAAGGAAACTTTGGATTTACCTCGGTACTGCTCGATTCGTTACGTAAACACGCCAACAAAGCTCCGGTATTGATTACTTCATCGACACAGGCAGCACTCGACAATCCTTATGGAATAAGTAAGAAAGCCGGCGAGGAACTGATGCGCAGATATGCTGCAGAAACAGGTGCTAATGTGTTTATTTTCAGATTGCCCAATGTGTTTGGCAAATGGTGCAGGCCCAATTACAACAGCGCAGTAGCTACCTTCTGTCATAACATCGCCCGCAATCTGCCGGTGCAAATTAATGATCCATCGGTAGTTATGAACCTGGTGTATATCGACGATGTGGTTCGTACGTTTATTCAATGCATGGAACGCATCGATCGCGTTTCTCCCGGTGATTTTGAAGAAGTATCGCCGGTTCATACCATCGAACTGGGGCGGATTGCAGAATTGCTTTATTCGTTCCGTGACAGTCGTACCACACTGGAGGTGCCCGATATGGGAGATGCTTTTACGAAAAAACTCTATTCTACCTACCTGAGTTATTTACCTTCCGACGCATTTAGTTATCCCCTCATGATGAATGTTGATGAGCGTGGTTCGTTTACCGAATTTCTGAAATCGTCCGAAAGGGGCCAGGTGTCGATAAATATCTCCCGGCCCGGAATCACCAAGGGAAATCACTGGCACCATACCAAAAATGAGAAGTTTTTGGTTGTGAGTGGACAGGGAGTAATCCGGTTCCGGAAGATTGATACTGAAGAAATTATAGAATATCTTGTATCCGGTGATAAGCTGGAAGTGCTTGATATTCCTGTAGGTTATACCCATAATATTCAAAACCTGGGAGCTACTGATATGGTTACAGTAATGTGGGTTAATGAGGTTTTTGATCGTACTAATCCCGATACATACTTCGTTGAAGTTTAAGTGATTTTTTTATTAAACCGATTGTATTCTAAAAATAATATGAAGAAATTAAAAGTGATGACGGTAGTAGGCACCCGTCCTGAGATTATCCGCCTTTCGTGTGTGCTTCAGAAACTGGATGCCAGTCCGGCAATTGAACATGTATTGGTGCATACCGGACAAAACTATGATTACGAGCTCAATGAAGTTTTTTTTGAAGATCTTGGTTTACGTAAACCCGATCATTTTCTGAATGCAGCTGGTGCAAATGCTACTTCTACTGCAGGTATGATACTTATTGCCATCGAACCGGTACTCGAAGAAGTGCAACCCGATGCTTTTCTGGTGCTGGGCGATACCAATTCCTGCCTGTGTGCAATAGCTGCCAAGAAACGCCATATTCCAATTTTCCACATGGAAGCCGGTAACCGCTGCTTTGATCAACGGGTGCCCGAAGAATCGAATCGGAAAATTGTTGATCATATTTCTGATATTAATATGACATACAGCGATATAGCACGCGAGTATTTACTTGCAGAAGGCTTGCGACCCGATAGGATTATTAAAACCGGAAGTCCGATGTATGAAGTATTAACCAACTATAAACCAAAAATTGAAGCATCAACTATACTCGAAAGCTTGCAGCTAAAGCAAGGTGAGTATTTTGTCGTTTCAGCACATCGCGAAGAAAACATTGCTTCTGAACGGAACTTTACCAATCTGATCACTATATTGAATCGTGTAGCCGACTATTATCAGCTTCCCATAATTGTTTCCACTCATCCCCGTACCCGAAAAATGATGGAAAAAAAGGGTTTGATTGCAACTTCGGATGTGCCGGTTAATCAGAGTTCATCCTCTGCTCAATCTGCTTTAAGTCCTTTTATAAAACTGATGAAACCCATGGGATTAAGCGATTATATCGCTCTTCAGCTCAACTCGAAAGCAGTACTTTCCGATAGTGGTACCATCAGCGAGGAGTCGTCGATTCTGAATTTCAGGGCGTTGAATATTCGGGAAGCCCACGAGCGCCCTGAGGCCATGGAAGAAGCCTCGGTAATGATGGTGGGGCTCAATCCAGAACGGGTAATGCAGGGACTTGTTCAGCTCGAACAACAAGCTACCGGTGAACGTAGGTCAAATGATGCAGTTACCCGCTTCCGTCCGGTAGCCGATTATAGTATGCCAAATGTCAGCGATAAGGTGGTGAGAATTATTTTATCCTATACCGATTACATTAACAGAGTGGTTTGGAGTAAATAATGTATATTTATTACACTAATTATTATATCTTTGTAATAAATGTAAATATTGCCTGCAAATGCGTTACAGCAAACGAAAATCGTTAATAATCACCGGCATACATGGATTTGTAGGTCAGAATCTTGTTAAGAGCCTGTCGGACGAATACGATATTTATGGGGTTGACATCCGTCAGCATCCAATGGATGGTGTTCTGAAAATATTTTCCTGGGAGGAGTTCGACCAATTACCTGTATCGGAAACAGTAATTCATTTGGCTGGTATCGCACACGATATTAAAAATAAAATTTCTAAAAAGCGCTATTTTGATGTCAATACTGGTCTGACAGTTAAAATATTTGACTGGTTTCAGAGTGTGGGGGCATCCAGGTTTATTTTTTTCAGTTCTGTTAAAGCTGTAGCCGATCGACCGGGAGATGTTGTGCTTACTGAGCATGCCATTCCAACACCATCAGGATTTTATGGTGAAAGTAAGAGGGCCGCTGAGGAGTATATCCTTGATCATCCAATGGATAATGAGCTTCGTACTGCACCACTGTCATTCGTATATATTCTGCGACCTGCAATGATTTATGGGCCGGGTAATAAGGGCAACCTGAACTTGCTCTATCGATTTGTGAAGTCATATATGCCATGGCCCCTTGGTGCCTTTAGAAACAAGCGATCCTTTTGCTCTATCGACAATATCATCTTCATTGTTAGAAAGATGTTGAATGAAACTATTCCATCGGGGATCTACCACATAGCCGATGATGATTATACGTCGACCAGCGACCTTGTCAGTTATATATCTGAAGGTCTTGGACGAAAATCTCTTATAGTTTCATTTCCAATAAGTTTGATAAAAAAGGCAGCCTCGTTGGGTTCCATTTTTCACCTGCCGTTCAACAAAGAAAGGCTGAAAAAGGTAACTGAAAATTATATGGTTTCAAATGCTAAAATTAAAACTGCCCTGGGTATACATAAATTGCCGGTAGACTCACGTACCGGAATAATTCAAACCATAAAAAGTTTTAGAAGATGATCCATCTTTTTCTGGTTATACTATTGATTATTCTGGCGTTTGGCTATTTTAAAATTGCTGAATATTTTAAAATTCACGATAAGCCAAATGAACGAAGTTCACACCACAAAGCAACTTTGTTGGGTGGAGGGGTAATTTTTTATTTTGCGCTGTTATTATACTCGTTTTTCTTTGATTTTCAATATCCCTGGTTGCTGGTAGGGGCTACCGTGCTTGCCGCTGTGAGTTTTATCGACGATTTACACCCCTTATCACCACGTTTTCGTCTTGTTATTCATTTTGTATCACTGTTTATACTGTTTGTCGACCTCGATTTATATACGCTTTCAGTGCCGGTACTCATTGTTTTATTTATAGTAGGTGTTGGATTGATGAATGCCTATAATTTTATGGATGGAATTAATGGCATGATGGGTTTTACCTCGATGGTTGTATTGCTTGGAATGATTTATGTAAATTCGTATGTTATAGTTTTTATCGATATCAACCTGCTTTATTCTCTATTGTTAGGAGTTGTAATATTTAACTTTTTTAATTTCAGAACCAATGCCTTTTGCTTTGCCGGGGATGTGGGGGCATTTACGATAGGTCTGATCATGGTTTTCTTGATCTATAAGTTGATTGCAGTAAGCGGAAATTTTGCGTGGATAGCTTTGTTGGCTGTCTTTGGAGTCGATACAATACTCACGATAATTCACCGCATTTGTTTGGGTGAGAATATAACGCGTCCGCACCGAAAGCATCTTTTTCAAATACTGGCTAATGAATTAAAAATACCTCAATTGTTCATTTCTGCAGGATATGGACTTGTTCAGGTATTGGTAATTATTGGACTGGTTGTATTCAGGGAATATTCATTGATTTTTGCCGTGGCTGCCATTTTTGTTCTTTCCGTCTTTTACATCCTGATTAAACAAAAGTACTATTACCTTCATTGTAACTCTCACTCGTGTTTTAGGACAAAAAAAACCGACAAATAATTTATTGCCGGCTTTTACTTCTTTGTTATCAGTAACCTATAAAAGTATCTTCAGAGCTCCTGCCTGTGTTTTCAGGATATATAACCGGCCCTTTTCCAGATGATGTAGTTCAATCACATTGCCATCGATGGTCAATGTATAAACTGAACGCCCTGTTGTGTCGAAAATCTGTAACTCAGTATTTAGTAAATCTTCGTCGGTTACTGCCATTTGTATAAAACCTTTATAATCGGTAAATACACGAATGCCTATCTCATCAACAGAATATTCAGCAACATTTAATCCCGACATCTGAACTTCAACTTCATTCGAAAATGCTGTAATGTTTTCGTATTTCAGATTGTTGTTGGGATATAAGGTTCGGTCGCTGGCTTTTAGTTTGTAAAAATAACTGTTCGATGGCACAATTCCCTTCACCATGAAGGAGTTGTTTGTAACCCATTCGTTATAATACAGGTAGTTGATTTGCTTGTCGAACGCTGCTGTAATATCATCAATTGCTACAGATGCTGTACCTTTTGAGAAACTAATTCTGAATTTACGATGAGTTGGATCTGTAACAGGGAACGATTGCATACCTCTTAATGCAAAAGTAACGTTCAAATTGGCCAATGTTGTCCAGTTAGTTCCATCGTAGGCTTCCACTTTTACTGAACCGGTATTTTCACCGATCGATCGGATATAAAATCCAAAGCTCGAAACCGCAATCGGATAGGATTCCGTTTCAATGAAATCACCTGTTTTTTTAAGTTCCAGGGCTGGTATCGCTGCACCTGTATAGTCACTGTTGGAAATCACCGTTTCAACTGCTACTTTCCATTCGAGTGGTAGGCTGGTGCCATTGTCGAAACCCTGATTTACATTGGAAGTTCCTTCGCTGGTGCTGTAAACGGTGAGGTAGTAGCCACTTGCGTCGTAGACCTCGTTCCAACTGGCCTGAAAGCCTTCCAGGGTATTTACAGATACGGGATTTGCTACTGGTGGCACCACATATACCGGTCGGGGTGAGCTTCCGGATATAAGCGTTTGAAACGTTTCTGCTTCGTTGGAACTTACTATCAGGTATTCGTAATGCAACTCATTGAACGAAGGTTCTGATGGATTGTAACGAAGTAACACTTCAGTAGTGTCGACAAGTCCGTCGATGGCAGGAATTTTTAAAGAACGTTTCCAGTTTGCTGAAGCATCGCCGGCCAATTGCAATTCAAAATGCAGGTTATAATTGAAACGGATAACCAGTGAATCGTTAAGGTTTTTACCATATACCTTAAACTGCTGTACCGGAATATTGGTACCAAAAATGGTATTGAAAAGTTTTACCTCCTGCTGGGAAGTAAATATTTCAGGAGGATTGCCTCCTCCCATAAACCGGAAACTAACAGCATTGTTTTCTTCTTTAATAGCTGTAATTGGTTTAGCAATATCGGTTCCGGAACGTAATTTCGGACTGTAGGAAGTTACCTTTGCGGTACCGGGAAACGGGTCGCCCGGAAGAGTTGAGCCGGAAGCCACTCCATCAGCCTCGATAATATCAAAACCCATAGCTTCGGCACGGTTATTTGGACCATTGCTCTGCCAGTCGTTACGGTTGTAAAAAATACGTGTGATCAACATACCACTGTTGGGCAAGAATGCATCCCATCCGGTGCGTGTACGGTATTCGAGGGTGAAAAATTCTACCGGATTAGGACTTGACCCACTCATATTGTGCGTTTCGGTACTACTGATGATGTATGCCTTGTTTGTTGCTTTCAGGTCGGGAAGGGTTACATCCTGAGGCGATTTCAAAAGTGTTGGGGTAAGCCATCCCAGGAAAAAACGGTCGTAGGCAGAATAGGTGGGAGGCGTGCGTCCTTCGTTGAGATAGGCACCGGCATCCATGATGTTCCAGCGCGAAACGGTATGGTGTTTTTCTCCATTTGTGGCATAGTAATCGGGTAAGCCATACACATGGCCAAATTCGTGCGCAAAGGTCCCGATTCCACACATAGTGTTTCCACTGCTTCCCCGAAGTTCCGAAGTACAGGCGTATCCAATAATACGCTTTCCGTTGAGCACCAGGTTGGCACTTAAACTCCAGCGATGAGGCCAGATAGTTTCATCCGGTGCGTGTTCTGCTTCGTTATGTCCTGCATAGTATATAAAAACATTGTCGACTATCCCATCGTTATCAACATCGTATTGTGAAAAATCAACACCATCTTTGTGTGCGAGATTGCATGCATCCATCACCATTTCACGGGGACGTTTATCATTGCCGCCTTCATTTTCGCCATAATAAGCCCGGTTGTTAGGTAAAGTGTACGGTCCCACCACAACAAATTCGGGAGAGGACGCACCAAACGACGACACCTTAAAGTAATCACGGGCTGATCCGGTACCGCCATTTTCAGCATAATTTTCTTTATTGAGCAAGTCGGTAAATGCTTGTTTAGGATTCGGAGTGACAAAAGCCACATCGGTGTAGTTAACCAGAATAACAAGCGATTTAGGGGAACCATTTCCAGGGAATACTTTTTCAGGTTCATCGTTTTCTGTACTTTGCCCAACACGAGCTGATTTTCGTTGGGAATACAATTGTTGCATATCGGGGAAGGGCTCAATAGTCCTGAGGAAGTTGAGTTCCTCCGGTGTTCTCTGCTCCTCAGGATTCACTCTGACCGACGTTTCAATCAGCATTCCCCTGGTATCTTTTGTTACATAGTTAAAAAACCCATCCCTGTTTTTACGAATAATAAATCCATCTTCGGTTGTCAAATAACTGAAAAACTCATCACCATTCAGATACACTGTGAGTTCACGTCCATCGGGGAGAATGCGCACCGAGGGATATGGACTGGCAGGTACAGATTTGACTGTGAGAGGTATAAGTGAAATTGCCAATAAAAAAAGAATGTTCAGTTTAAATGTTTTCATCTGAAAATTTGTTTAAATAATAACAGAAACGTTCATGTTTTTTTCATTGTTAATAAGGTAAGGGTTGGAAATCATGTTCGTCTCAAAAATTATAAATATTCATGCAAAGATAAAAAAATCAAATTAGTCCCAATAGTTTCCGCTGTTCTTTTTCCCAACAAAATTCAGCGGTTAATTGTTTGAAATGTGCAGTAGGATAACCTTCCTTAAGAATTTTGTTAATTAGTGATGCCAGTTTGTCAGGACTATGTTCATCGGAAAGAATGCCTGTTTTATAGGTCTCAACTATTTTTTTAATTTCCGGGAAAGGGGAGGATAGTACAGGTACGCCTGCATGAAGGTAATCGAAAATGCGATTGGGCAGGGAGAAATAATAGCTCAATCCCTTATTTTCAAGTAAACACAATCCCAGGTCGGCGGATGGAGTGTATCGGTATAATTCCGATGCATCCACTTTTCCATGAAATACAACCCGGTCGTTCAATTTAAGCTTACTCACCTGTTGTTTAAGTTGTTCCCTCAAATCGCCATCTCCGATAATATATAAAATGGCATTATCAATTTGTGGCATGGCCTCTATCACCCATTCAAGTCCACGTCCGGTATTCAGTGCTCCCTGATACAGAATGATTTTTTTTCCGTTTTCCACTGGTAAGGAAATGCTGTCGGTATATTCGCGCAGGTAAGGAACATTGCGTACCACTTGCATGTCGATACCGTACTTTTGGTTATAGTATCCGGCAATGGATTCACATACGGTAAGCGTGCGATTGAGGCGTGGGATGATCAGATTTTCAATCGTTTGCCATACTTTTTTTACGAAATGACGCTGTTGGAGTTCAGGCACTTCAGGAAATAACTCGTGGGCATCGAAAATCAGTTTTTTTCTACGTATCGCAGAAGCCAGGTAACAGGCCGTGAGTGTGTCAGTATCATTAGCATAGATAAACTCGTGTGGACAGAACAAAGCTTTGATAAAAAGTCTAAGGTTGAATTCAAGATAAAACAGAAATCCCGATGTAAAAATCAGGTTCATTCGCCGGTGCCTGTAATCGGATTCAAACGCCTTACTGTCGGGCAATAATCGCCCCACGAGCATCACTTGCCAGCCTTCTGCGTGAAAGGTCCCGGCAACTTTAAGCACCCGTTGGTCGGTTGTTAAATCGCTGGTTACAGCAATCAGTATTCGCCTGCTGGAGTCAGATTTCTTTTTCATGGATATAGTCAAGTAAATCTTTGTAGAGCTGACGATGGTAGAGACTGGCATTTTTTTCAACCGTGTTGTTGTGCCAAAGCAGACTTATTTCTCCATTGTAGCGTTCAACCGTATCGATCAGGCTACAACAATATTGGAAAGCATCGTGTGCGTTCATAAACATATACCTTTTTTCGCTGAGGGTAACATCCATGATCGTTAGCGAATGTAAAACAAGTGGTGTAAGTTTTCGGGTAAGCGGGTTTATCCATCGTACCTGCCTACAGGTTCCCAGGCGAAAACCGGCAATGTCGGCATATCCCATACTGAAATCGTCGGTTATACCTGCATCAATCAGAAAGTTTAAATCCGATGGTTCCCTGTTATTGAGAAAATGATTGCGGTTATAATTGATGTCTGTAGCTGTAAAAGCTTCCAGAAGTTTTTTCTCCTCCCCAACCAGTTGTGGATGAATGCCCGCTTCATAACTGGTGTGTAAGCCTATCGAGACTTTTTTACGTTTTGATATCTTTAGCAGGTGTTTATAATCCGGATGCGCCAGGTTGGATTCTGGTTTATCTTCTTTCTTTCTTCCTCCTCCCGACCGTATAAAGGTGATAACTTCACACTTGTCTTTTCCCAGCTTGCGCTGTAATTCAGTGTCGAGTTTATATAAATAGGGAAAAGTGTACCATGGGTCGAAAATAACCCCTCCGAAATAGCTTTTCAAGGCCATTTTACGTTCGTTTTTTCGTTTTATTCCTCTGAGAACACCACCCAGCATGCCCCTGGTGCGACGGTAATGAGCGAGCTGATCGACATCGTGTGTAAGATATACTTTTGCCATTTTACCGGGCGGTTCAGCTATGTTGATTCCCTGAGTTCGCAACGCAGCTCTTAGTTGCACAGCCCATTCTTCGACTATGGGACGGTCGATGAAACCTGCTTTGTAAGGCAGCGATTCCCTTCCGGGAAATCGTCCGTGTGCATCTCTTATTTTCGGTCGGACCATTTCTTCGTACCGGGTAATAAGAAAATAAGTTCCGGCAACTATATCGGCATGAATCACAAAGGTATCACCCATCAGTTCGGTTGTTGAATCACCGAAAAGTATCGGCACATCTTCCCACTGACGCAGAGGAACAGTAGGAATTGATGCTTCGGTACCATAGAACGAATCATCGAAAAATTCTGAGGCCTTAATTACCAGGCGATAGTCCTTAAACCGATCAGGATCATTAGTGTAGCCAATGACATCCAGCACCTGGCTTTCGTCGGTTCCGGTAAGTAATTGCAGGATGTATCTGATGATTTCTTCCATATTTTTTAGTTAACAATGAAGTTCTTTTTTCAGAAAGGTACCTGTGATACTTTCACTATGCATTGCCACTTCCGCAGGCGTACCAACACATACGATGGAACCACCTGCTTTACCGCCTTCGGGTCCTATGTCGATGATGTAGTCACATGCTTTTATCACGTCCATATTGTGTTCGATAATCACGATGGTGTTACCCCGGTCGGCAAGTTTATTCAGTACACCAAGCAAAATGCGGATATCCTCGAAATGGAGTCCGGTAGTAGGTTCATCCAATAGGTAGAGGGTTTTTCCTGTATCTCTCTTTGAGAGTTCGGTAGCCAGCTTCACGCGCTGACTTTCGCCCCCCGAAAGTGTAGTACTTGATTGTCCGAGCTTGATATATCCCAGCCCGACTTCCTGAATGGTTTTTATTTTATTAAGAATGATCGGTTGATTTTCGAAAAATTCAACAGCCTGATTAATCGTCATGTCGAGAACGTCGGCGATGGATTTTCCACGGAAACGTACTTCCAGGGTTTCTTTGTTGTATCGTTTGCCTCCACAGCTTTCACAAGGTACGTATACATCGGGAAGGAAGTTCATTTCGATGGTTTTATATCCGTTTCCGCTGCATACTTCACACCTGCCGCCCGCGGTGTTGAACGAAAACCGTCCGGGTTTGTAAGCCCTGATTTTTGCTTCCGGTAGTGAAACGAATAAGTTGCGGATGTCGGAAAAAACACCTGTGTAGGTCGCCGGATTCGAACGGGGAGTCCGGCCGATAGGTGCCTGATCCACCACCACCACTTTATCTACAAATTCACTACCCTGAATGGCATCGTGTTCCAGCGGATCTTTGAGCGAGTTGTAAAACTGCTGACTCAGTGCCGGTTGAAGGGTTTCGTTAATCAGTGTTGATTTGCCACTACCTGAAACTCCTGTTACACAAATCATTTTGCCCAATGGGAAATCGACATCAATATTTTTGAGGTTATTACCGCGTGCCCCTTTAACCGTCAGCGTTTTTCCATTGCCCGGCCGGGGATTTGTTTTAGCTTCGATTTGCTTTCCACCATTGAGGTAGGATGCAGTAAGATTATTGGTGCGCAGCATCTCGTCAGGCGTGCCTGCAAAAACCACTTCGCCTCCATGGCGACCGGCCCGCGGTCCCAAATCGATGATATAATCGGCCGATAACATCATGTCTTTGTCGTGTTCCACCACAATTACCGAGTTGCCTGTATCGCGAAGTTGTCGAAGTGAATTAATAAGTCGCTCGTTATCGCGCTGATGCAGGCCAATACTGGGCTCGTCGAGTATATAAAGGACGTTTACCAGCTGAGTTCCGATTTGAGTTGCCAGTCGAATACGCTGACTTTCACCTCCGGAAAGCGACATCGAACTGCGGTTTAGCGATAGGTAATTCAGTCCTACATCCAGCAGAAACTGAAGGCGCGAACGTATTTCTTTCAGAATTTCAGCAGCAATGGTTTTTTGTTTGTCCGACAGGTAGTGCTCAACATTGCGAAGCCATTCCATCAATTCGTTGATGTCCATAGCGGCCAGTTCGGCAATGTTTTTATCGTGAATCCTGAAATGTATGGCTTCTTTTCGCAATCGCGTGCCATGGCATTCGGGGCAGCTGATTTCTTTGGAAAACTGATTTGCCCACTTTTGTTCAGTAGCCGAAACCGAGCTTTCCTGCTGCATCTCAATGTATTTGATAATGCCTTCGTAATTCAGGAAATAGTTGGAATTGCCCAGCGATTGATTTTTGATGTTCAACCGCTCATCAGTACCATTCATAATTTCATCGATGGCTTCCTCAGGAAGTTCGTTGATAGGGGTTTTCAGAGTACAATCGTATTTTTCGAGAATGGCCTCGATTTGCCAGAAGATGGTTGAATTCTTGTGTTTTCCCAGTGCCACAATTCCACCATTGTAGATACTGACTGTAGCATCGGGAATTATTTTTTCAATATCAATTTTGGTAATGAAGCCAATACCCTTACACACCTGACAGGCACCCTGAGGAGAATTAAATGAAAAATGATGCGGGGCGGGTTCGTCGTACGATATTCCGGAAGTAGGACACATCAGCATTTTGCTAAAATACCTTACCTGGTCGCTGTCGTTTTCTATCAACATTACCACTCCATTGCCCTGTTGCATTGCTTTTTGCATCGACTGCTTCAGGCGCTGACGGTCTTTGGAGGCAACCAGCAGACGGTCAATTACCAGTTCAATGTCGTGAATTTTGTACCGGTCGAGCTTCATTCCATGGGTGATTTCGCGCAGTTCACCATCGATCCGAACATGCAGGTAGCCTTTTTTACGAATGGTCTCGAATAATTCGCGGTAATGTCCTTTGCGGCCTCTAACCAGCGGTGCAAGCAAATAGGTGCGTTTGCCTTCAAAATTGTTGAGGATAAGTTCTACAATCTGATCTTCTGAATATTTCACCATCTTCTCACCGGTTTTCCACGAATAGGCATCGCCGGCACGGGCATACAGCAAACGCAGAAAATCGTAGATTTCGGTTGTGGTTCCTACCGTTGAACGTGGGTTCTTATTGGTCGTTTTTTGTTCAATTGAGATAACCGGACTAAGGCCTGTAATTTTATCCACATCGGGACGCTCCAGGTTGCCCAGGAAACTGCGGGCATAGGCTGAAAATGTTTCAATATAGCGTCGTTGACCTTCAGCAAAAATCGTGTCGAAAGCCAGCGAGGATTTTCCACTGCCACTCAATCCGGTAATCACTGTCAGTGAGTTACGCGGTATGCTGACATCAATATTCTTCAGGTTGTGAACCCTGGCGCCGGTAATTTCTACCTTTTCCTGTCCCTCAACGGGTTGTGTAAATACTTCTGCTTTCAATTAACGGAATTTTTGAACCCACAAAGGTAGCTAAAATTTTCTGATTCGGGAAGAAAACCGAATGGTTCATTTCGTAAAAAATGCAATGATTTACAAAATGATTTCTTGTTTTGTGATGAAAAAAGTGTATCTTTGCACCGCTTTTCTGAAAAAGAAAGTGTGATGGGAAATTAAGCGACTAATCACTTAAAACTAAAACGCTTAAATTTTGAGTAACACAAAAAAAACAAATCAATGAAAGTTTACGATTTAAAAGGTTCTCTGAGAAAAGAACTGGGTAAAAAAGCAACAAAGGCTACCCGTGCCGACGAAAGTGTTCCCTGTGTATTGTATGGTGGTGCCGAAAATGTTCATTTTTCAGCGTCAGCTGCGGATCTCCGCAAGCTCATTTATTCACCGGATGTATTTGTGGTGAACCTCGATGTGGAAGGGAAAACCTGTAAGGCGATTATGAAAGACCTTCAGTTCCACCCGGTATCTGACAAAGTATTGCATATCGATTTTCTGGAAGTTTCTGAAAATAAACCTGTTGTGGTTGAGATTCCTGTTCAGCTGAACGGATTGGCCGAAGGGGTAAAAGCCGGGGGTAAACTGGCTCTTGAGATGCGTAAATTACGCGTGAAGGGTCTATACGCTAACTTCCCTGAAAAAATCATCATTGATGTTACCAGTTTGGGTCTCGGTAAATCGATTCAGGTTGGGGCATTGAAATTTGAAAATTTTGAAATTCTAAATGCTAAAAATGCTGTTGTGGCCCAGGTGAAACTGACACGTGCTGCCCGTGGTGCTGCCGCTGCTGCCGCTTCCAAGAAATAATTTTGTTGTAAATGAAATTCCTGATTGCAGGGCTGGGTAATCCGGGGGCTGAGTACCAGGATACCCGACACAACATAGGATTCACAATATTGGACGCTTTCGCTAAGGCGTCCAATGTTTTTTTTGAAGATCACCGCTATGGTTTTACCTGCGAGGTGAAACTCAAAGGGCATACCCTTGTCTTACTGAAACCTACCACCTTCATGAATCTCAGTGGCAATGCTATCCGTTACTGGATGAACAAGGAGAAAATTGAACCTGAGAATCTTCTGGTAATTGTTGATGATCTGGCCTTGCCTTTTGGAACGCTTCGTCTTAAACCCAAAGGTTCGGATGCCGGTCATAATGGCCTGCGTAGCATTCAGGATATACTTGGTCATAACGAGTATGCCAGGCTTCGCTTTGGTATTGGCGACAATTTTCCACGGGGTGGACAAGTGCGTTACGTTTTGGGAAAATGGGATAAGGATGAACTGGTCGCCCTTCCCGAACGTTGTGATATGGCAGTGGAAATGATTCGTAGTTTTTGCCTGCAAGGCTTACAACTCACAATGACTCAGTTCAATAAAAAATGAAGGAAGAAGTTCGTATCGACAAGTGGATGTGGGCTGTCAGGTTGTTCAAAACCCGAAGTCTGGCTGCCGAAGCCTGTAAAAAAGGCAAGGTAACAGTGAATGGCTCTTCAGTAAAACCTTCACGATCGGTTAGAGTGGGAGATGTGATTGGAGTAAAGCGTAGTCCGGTACTGTTCTCGTTCAAAGTGCTTGCATTGTCCGAAAATCGTATGGGAGCCAAACTGGTTCCGGGATTCATGGAAAACGTGACTACTCCCGATCAGCTCGAATTGTTTGAAATGGGCCGGATTGCTGCTCAGCACAACCGTGACCGGGGTACAGGACGGCCTACTAAAAAAGAACGACGCGACCTGGACGACTTTTTTGAACCAGTGTTTTTTGATGAACACGATTTTGATGATCCTGAAAATTAACACGCATGCTGACAGCTTCTTATCTGAAAAAAAATAATATTTGTGAATACCTGCTCTATATGTGGCAGGTGGAGGATTTGCTCAGGGCGTTGCGACTGGATATGATCCGGATAACTGAAACCCTTGTCGATACCCGAAATTTTAAAGATGTTGCTGAACGTAAAGCAGTGATAGACTGGTACGAAAGCCTGGTGGATATGATGCGTGCCGAAGGAGTGACGGCAAAAGGTCATTTGCAGTTAAACAAAAACACTATTCTCGACCTGAACGATTTTCATCAGCGTGCCTTGCGTTCGGGCCTGCTACCCGAATACAATGCTAAGTTTTTTCATGTTGTTCCCCTGATTCAACAGTTGCGAATGAAATCAGAAGAGGGGTTGACGGATATTGAACTCTGCTTCAATTTTCAATATGGTATCTTGCTTTTGAAATTGCAAAAAAAAGAAATTGGTAATGAAACCTTAAAAACCCAGGAGGAAATTGCCAAATTTATGGTACTTCTTGCTAAAAACTACCACCTGTATTCTAACGGGGAGCTCGATTTAGAATAAAAAGTGTAACTTTGTGTTTATAAACTAACAATTACGTTCGTATGAAAGGAATTATTCTTGCCGGCGGCTCTGGAACCCGTTTGTACCCCATCACAAAAAGCATTTCCAAGCAAATCATCCCTGTTTACGATAAACCAATGATTTATTATCCGTTGTCGGTGCTCATGCTGGCGGGTCTCAAAGACATCCTCATCATCTCTACGCCTCAGGATATTCACTTATACGAAAATCTGTTGGGCGATGGCAGCGATTTGGGTATTCGTCTGGATTACGCTATTCAGCCTTCTCCCGATGGCTTAGCACAGGCTTTTATTATTGGGGAAGAGTTTATTGGCGACGATTCCGTTTGCATGATTCTGGGAGATAATATTTTCTACGGCTTCGATTTTTCGCGTACGCTTCGTGAAGCTGCAACGCTGGAAGATGGTGCAATTGTGTTTGGTTATTATGTGAATGATCCTGAACGCTATGGAGTTGCCGATTTTGATACTCAGGGTAAAGTGTTGAGCATTGAAGAAAAACCTGAACATCCGAAGTCGAATTATGCCGTTACAGGACTTTATTTCTACAGCAACGATGTGGTGAAAAAAGCCAACGGGTTGAAACCTTCGAAAAGGGGTGAACTTGAAATTACTGATTTGAACCGCTTGTACCTGGAAGAGGGTAGGTTGAGCATGAAAATTATGGGTCGGGGAATGGCCTGGCTCGATACAGGTACACACGATAGCCTGCTTGAAGCCTCCAATTTCATTGCCACCATCGAAAATCGTCAGGGACTGAAAGTGGCTTGTATTGAAGAAATTGCCTATCGTTACGGATATATCACCAAAGAACAGTTACTCAAACTGGCAGAACCACTACGAAAAAATCATTACGGTGAATACCTTATTAAAATAGCAAACGACAAAACCTTTTAAGGAATGGAAATTATCACCACCCCAATCGATGGTCTCTTGATCATTAAACCTAAAGTTTATGAGGATTCACGTGGTTTCTTTTTTGAAGCCTATCATCGCGAACGCTACCGTGAGGCAGGTATTAAGCTGGATTTTCGCCAGGATAATTTTTCGAAATCGACCTATGGTGTGGTGCGTGGACTTCATTATCAGCTTTGTCCCCATAGTCAGGCAAAACTGGTTGCTGCTGTGGTAGGTACTGTGTGGGATGTGGCTGTTGACCTGCGTATTGGGTCTCCCACTTTTGGACAATGGTACGGTGTTGAGCTTTCTGCTGAAAATAAGCTTCAGTTTCTTATCCCACAGGGATTTGCGCACGGCTTTTCAGTGTTGAGTCCCGTCGCTGTGTTTTCGTATAAGTGCGACGACTATTATTCTCCGGGGCACGAAAGGGGAATTTTATACAACGACCCGGCCTTGAATATCGACTGGATGCTTCCTGTCAATGACATACTTGTATCCGAAAAAGATAAAATACATCCGCTTTTTGCTGATGCCGAGAAGATCGGATAATTAGACTAATAGCATACTGCAACTAATTAACGTGAAATGAGAACAATTCTGGTAACAGGTAGTAACGGCCAACTGGGTAGCGAAATTCGCTTTGCATCTTCCTTGTATCCGGAATTTACGTTTCTGTTTACAGATGTGCAGGAGTTGGATATTTGTGATGCCTTTGCTGTAGATGCCTACCTCAATATTCATAGTGTGGATGCTGTCGTTAATTGTGCAGCCTATACTGCTGTAGATAAGGCTGAAGATGATGTTGAATTATGTTACAAAATAAATCAATATGCAGTTGAAGTGCTGGGAATAGCTACCGCAAAACGAGGTATCAGCGTCATTCATGTTTCTACCGACTATGTTTTTGATGGGAAGAATTTTAAACCTTATACCGAAGATATGCCTGTTGCACCTTCATCGGTATACGGTAAATCGAAGCTCGCCGGTGAGCAGGCATTGATGCAGGTCAATCCCGATGCGTTAATTCTTCGTACTTCCTGGTTGTACTCTTCGGTAGGCCGTAATTTTGTGAAAACAATGCTGAAGCTTGGAAGCGAACGCGACGAGTTAAAAGTGGTGTTTGACCAGGTGGGAACGCCAACCTATGCAGCCGATTTGGCAACTGCCATTTTAAGGATACTTCAGTATGAAAGACCAGGACCTGGAATTTATCATTTTTCAAATGAGGGTGTTTGTAGCTGGTACGATTTTGCCATCACTATTCACCGTATTGCGGGTATTAGTTGCCATGTATTACCGGTTCAGAGTCATGAGTACCCTTCCAAAACTCCCCGTCCGCATTATAGTGTATTAAACAAATCCAAAATAAAATCTACATTTCAATTGGAAATTCCTCATTGGGAGGACGGTTTGAGGCGCTGTTTACAAGCTCTTTAATACATTTATCTTTGTTTTGATTTTTTCCACACTGTTTAATTCGGGAATATCATCGATTGAAAACGATATGCCGAATTCAGCCTCCAATTGCATGACCAATCGCAATTGACCGAGACTATCCCAGTTTTTAAGTTCGCTTCGACTGGTAGTGGTGGTGATCTGCGATGCTTCAACAGCAAAGGTCGATGCCATAATCTGAATAATGCGTTGTTCTACTTCCATATCGCTTATAACTGTTTTTCAAATTCATTGTCCGAGAGCGATGTAAACCCACAATCGGTATAAAAACTCCTGGCTGGTATATTTCTTTCTCCGGGACAATAACTGGCTGTGATATGTTTCACTCCGGATTTTTGTAATTTCTGTTTTATCTGCTCAAGGATGGAAAACTCAACTGTACGACCCAATGCCCTGCAACTTAAAAGGAAATTGTCGATGTGCGCAGTATCAAGCTTAAACTGAACCAGCACTGCTCCTACAATTCCTTCATCGCCAAACTTATCGTGGTAGGTACATGTATATAATTTCCATTGCTTTGAAGCAAACATTGTTGCAATTTCGGCCTCCGTGTAGCGTTTCAGACTCAGATTGAACTGGTTGGTCTTTTGAGTGAGCTGAGCAATGCGTTTCAGTGTGTCGTTTGTTGCTTCCTGAACCACTACTTCCATGTTTAATTGCTGGATAAACTCATTATAACTAAATTGACTGCGCACTTCGTCCCGCTCTTTTTTGCGTTGGTATTGCTGTGTTTTCTCAGCATCTTCCTTCGTGAAATGGATGCGGGGAAAGTAGGGATAAACCACTTTCTCAATAAACCAGTGGCTCAGTTTGGTACTATCGGCAGGAAATTCCGGTACCTTCACTTCAGGTAAACTTGTTCGTACTAATTCGCGTTCAATCTTACTGTCATCAATAAATACCAGTGAGTCGATTCCTACATTCAATTCCCGACCGATAGAAATCAGATTCTGATCTTTTGGGAGCCAGTTAACTCTGGGTGCCACAAAGTCATCCCATTTTAAAATACAATCCGGATGCTTTTCAAAGGCTTCCCGCACTTCGGCTTCATTGTTTTTCGAACACAGCGAAAGGATGACTCCTGTTTGTTTAAGTGAGGTAATCTGTCGTTGAAATTCTTTGTATATCAATCCTTTGCCTTCGTTCGACAGGGTTATGTGTTGCCAGCCTTCTTCGCCCAAAATACCTCCCCATAAGGTATTGTCGAGGTCGAGTACCAGTACTTTGCTGGTTTTTCCTTCGATTGCCCGGGTGAAATACAGGACTTCCTGAGCAAGTAGTGTATAAGCAGCATGCGAAAACTTCATTCTACCGAGGTACCAGTACTTTTCATCGAACAGAGTAGTGTATCCATGTAGATTCACTATTCGGGAGAGCTGTACTATGGTTACCCGTGGATGACTGCCGGCATAGGTGTGCAACGAGCGGTTAAGCTCATTTTCAATAGAATGCGCATCGCCGGCATAAGTAGTGGTATACAGCGGTCGACCGCATAAATCACACAGCAAAACAATAGTTGTAGGTTGTTGCTGAAGGAAATGGTCGATAGCACAGGTTATTTCACTCAGTTCAAATTCGGGTGCCAATTCATCGGGATGCAGGTAAAGCAGCAGATAATCATACGGATGGCTGATGACTTCCGAAGCAGGATTCAGAAGTTCGTACTGCCATTGATTGTATCCGGCAACATATACCTCTCCAAAACCGACCTGCTGAAGAGCAGACTTCAGTGGATCGATGGTAATATTACTGAGCAGGGCGATGGAGGACTTCATACTTATGTAAATACTGAGTCGCCTTCTCCTTCCTGTACAGCGCTTACCGAACAGCTAAGCGATAATGGGAATAAGTAAGGCTGACGGCGTTTTCGTTTGAGAATAAACCTGCTTTTCAATCGCTGTAAAAACCGACATAACCGTATATCGTAACACGTGATCAGGTCGATTTGTTCCGATTTGGCGATGTTAAAAATATAGGCTGCAAGGTCGTTCAGATATTTCTCGCCGGCATATAAAAATGAAACCGTGAGCGTGTTGTCGCGGATTTTTAAAAATGCAAACCCACTAAGCTGGTGATTATCATATATCCGTACCGGAATATAGGTAAACCGATCGGACACCGAGCTGAAGAAATAGCGCTCGCTTTGTTTGTCGCGCTTACCTTCCTTTACCCACCTGTTTTCAAAAATCCATTTAAAATAACCGGCGGTGCGTTGGTTGAGATTGTTCTCGCGGGTATAGTGAATCAGGAATTCATCCAACACCTCATCAAACCGATCATCGTTATAGATGTTTGGACTGACTTTCAATCGTGGATGTAGCCATTTCCAAATTGAAAAAACCTGATTTACCAGTGTTTCAGCCAATTGTATCACTGTTTCCAACTTTTCCAAAGCCGGATATCTACTCACGATAAGTTTGGTAAAACGAGCCCTGATGTAGTAATCAAAACCTTGTTTGTAGACTACCGGATGAAATATCCCCATCTTTGAATAATCATCTTCCAGTGCAAAAAGAAAATTAGATATCAACAGTTGGTGGCGGTGCGCGCGGAGTACCGACATCATGAGCATAGAAGCTACATCTCCTTTGCGGTGCCTTTCGTCTACCCAGAAACAACTCAGCCAGTATATTTCGGTCTGTTGTTCCTTCGTATTCCATTTGTCAGGAAGAACACCGATATAGCCTACCACAGCTGCATTTTCATAGGCAACCCAAAGCAGGATGTCATCATCACCAATAACCGGATTGTAAATTTGAGAGAGCGCCCGGTGTGGGCTAATCGGAACTTTCGATAGCACGGCATAAAAGTCGGAATCGATAAATTCGCGTAATTCGTTCTTATTATAGGTTTTAATAATCATCAGCTTCGTTTGATTGTGTTTTTTTCCATCCACTTTTTTACACTATGCAGCACATACTGTGATTTTATAAGCAGTTCGGGATCGTCCAGTCCGAACAGCTCCATGGGTATGCGCTGGAAATTGGTAGGTATACAATCGTTTTTTAAATTGGCAGTGCCAAATGTTAACTTCACGTCGTTTTTTACCGCTTCAAAAAACGATTTTCGGATTTCGAAATCGGTATAGGGAAAGGAGAATAATCCATCTTCCATGTTGAACTTTTCTTTTACTTCGCGCACACTTGTCAGCGTTTCATCGATCTGTTGTTCCTCATTCAGAGCAGGGTAGTAGGGATGTGTTACCGAATGTGCACCGATTGCAAATCCCTGATTGCGCAGCTCCTTCAATTCTTCGCTGCTCATATAGGGTTGATGCTCTTTCAGATATTGGTCGAAATCGATTCCGGCAATTGCTCCCAGCTCATCAAGTAGCGATTGGTCAGTATCGGTGATTTTTTTTAAATCGGACGGTTGGCTATACAGGAGGCCCTTAGCGGCACAACATTTCGTTATTTCTTCGTGAAGCGAATTGGATGATTGATGCAGCAGTTGCTCTATCAACAAACTGGCTTTCATCCGGTAAAACATCGTTTTGTTGTCGATAAATCCGGTATTCACAAAACAAATGGCAGGAATACCCTTTTTTAAAAGAATGGGGGCGGCCACTTCGTAAAACTGCCTCAAACCATCATCGAATGAAAGTATAAAATGGTTTCCTTGTGACGGATGGTCCGAAAGCAGATGCTTGTAATCGGCAGGCTGATAGTATTTTAGTAAATAATCGAGATGTTTCTCAAAAGTTTGTGTACGTAGCACCGGATACAAGTGTTTCAGGTGGGGAAGGTCGGTATCGGAAACTGTATGGTAAAAAGGAAGCACTGTATGAACACCTGAAACCTGTATGAGCCACTGTAAGGAAACGAGTGGCACAATTCGATTGATGCTATGTTGGAGACTTTTTTTCATACAGTGATACAGAACTGGCTGTGATTTTCAGTCATTCAGCGCCTGAAGAATATCAGCCATCAGGGTTTCTTCGTTTTCAAGTCCTACCGATAATCGAATGGTGGTGTCGTGGACATGCATCGCCTTTTTAGCTTCCGGACTGAAGTTACCGTATATCGTAGTATATGGATGAATCGCCAGGGTTTTATTGTCAAATAAATTGGTTGCCCGGCGAATGGTTTTAAGTCGGTTCAGAAATTGAAAGCAGGCAGCTTGAGAGGCCAAATCAAACGTAAGCATCGAACCCGGATTTTCTCCGAATTGTCGTTTACCGATTTCAAAATAGTGATTTTCAGGAAGACCAATGTAACTAACACATTGAACGCCTTTTGTTACCAGTAATCGATGGGCCAGTGCTGCAGCTGTCGCAGAGGATTGCAGGTACCGTAACTCCATGGTTTCCAGTCCTAAAGCCTGCAAATAGGCCACTTGTGGGGTCATATACGAACCCAGGTTACGGTGTATTTCTTTTTTCAGCCGGAAGGTGAAGGCATTGTTGCCCTGCTCCTCAGCCAGTTTGGATAATTTGGGCGATTGTTGCCAGTCAAACCTGCCATAGTCAAGAATGATTCCTCCCAGACTGGTTGCTCCTCCGGAAATATACTTGGTGCTGGAAACCACGTCAATATCGATTCCATGACTGGCTGCATCGAAGGCACAAAACGGGATAAGGGTGGTATCGGCCACAACCGGTATTCCACGGCTATGTGCACGGGTTGCCAGTTGCCGGATATCGACAACCTCCATCTGAGGATTCGAAATAATTTCAAGAAAAACGGCTACGGTATTTTCATCCATTGATGTCTCCAGGGCCGAAGTATCAGTAAGATCAATAAAACGGGTTTCCACACCAAATTCGGACAATGTTGAAGCCAGAAGGGAGTAGGTGTTGCCAAAAAGATGGCGGGTAGTAACTATATTGGAACCGGCTTTTGCTAGTGTCAGCAATGTATTGCTGATGGCTGCCATTCCGGAATTTAGTGCTGTAACACTGTGGGCTCCAGTGATAGCTTTTACCCGTTCTTCGAAAAAAACGACGGTTGGATTGGAAATTCGGGAGTACACATAGCCATTGCTACGACCTGTGAAGGCAAGTTCCATGGCTTCTGCAGATTCATACTCATATGCCAGTGCATTATACACCGGCATGCTGAGCGCCCCGTAGGGATCAACTATCGGTAGAGGAGTGTGCAACGACTTTTGATTGTACTCTTTCTTGTTCATTCTAGCGCAATTTTGCTCCCAGCTGGTTTTCGAAGTTAGAAAGTAACTTCTTCATAATGGCATCAATCTGAGAATCAGTAAGGGTCTTCGTTTCATCCTGCAGGATAAAACTGATAGCATAGGATTTTTTACCAGCTTCCAGGTTTTTTCCTTCATACACATCGAACAGACTTACCGATTTGAGCAGTTTCTTTTCGGTGTCGAATGCAATCTTTTCGAGCTGTGCAAACGATATCTGCTTGTCAAGCAGCAATGCGAGGTCGCGACGCACCGCAGGGAAACGGGGAATTTCGGAATAGCAAACAGTTTGTTTACGCAGTTCACGTAGTAGCGCATTCCAATAAACTTCAGCAAAATAAACGGGTTGCTCCACATCAATTCGTGCAGCTATTCCGGGATTGACAATTCCATACACTGCCAGCGGCTTTCCCGAACGGGTATTTATGCTCATAGCCTGAGAAAACAAATCGCTTTTTTCTTCTTTCTGCTGAACAGTTGCTATCTGTATTCCTGTACGACGTAAGATATTTTCTACATAGGCTTTGAGCTCGTAAACCGAAGTTTTCTGAACTGGCGTAGCCCACGATTGAGCATGTTTATCACCTGTTAACCAAATACCAAGACGGAAATCTTCCTGATAAGCAGAAAGTACATCTCCTTCTTTTTTCTTATCCGAACGGAAGGAATAACAGCTTCCAAATTCATACAACTTCAAATCATCGCTTTTACGATTTATATTGTAAGCAATGCTTTCCAATCCGCCAAAAAGCAGAGTCTGGCGCATCACATTGAGATCGTTACTCAGTGCATTGATGATTTTTACATTTTGCTCTGCCGGATATTGCTCAAGTCCTTCATAATAAGCTCCTTTGGTTAGCGAGTTATTAAGAATTTCGTTGAATCCCTGTGCAGTTAATTGCTCCGAAATGAGTTGCTGCAGTTTGTGGCTGTCGGGCTTGTTTACGAAGCTCAGATTGGAAAGCAGTTTGTCGCCAATTTCAATATTATTGTATCCATAAATTCGCAGGATGTCTTCGATAACATCCACATCGCGTTCCACATCAACGCGATACAGCGGGATGCGAAGTGTATAGCCATTTTCATCACTGCTCAGTATTTCCATTTCCAGTGCTTTCAGAATGGTTTCAATAACCTGACGTTCCAGTTTTTTACCAATCAGAGAATGAATTTTTTGGATGCTGATTTCAACTTCTTTTGGCTTAATTTCTGAAGGATAAACATCAATAATCTCGCTGGAAATCTCGCCACCAGCCACTTCCTGTATAAGCAATGCACATCGTTTCAGAATGTATAGAGTATTGGAAGGATCGCATCCGCGCTCAAAACGGAAGGATGCATCGGTATTTAATCCGTGTCGGCGGGCGGTTTTGCGGATGCTTACCGGATTAAAATAGGCACTTTCGAGAAAAACTGCCTTGGTGGCTTCGGTAACTCCCGAGGTCAGGCCGCCGAATACACCTCCAATACACATGGGATGATCCGCATCACAAATCATCAGATCGGTTGAACTTAATTTACGTTCGATGCCATCCAGGGTTGTAAAAGGTGTTCCTTCAGGCATGGTACGAACCCGCACCTGTCGACCGCCTATCTTATCAGCATCGAATGCATGTAGGGGTTGTCCCATTTCGTGTAAAACGTAATTGGTACAGTCCACTATATTGTTGATAGGGCGCAATCCGATAGTGGTCAAAGCGTTTTTTAACCAGTCGGGTGATTCAGCTACCTTTACGTTCGAAATGGTAACTGCTGAATAACGTGGACATGCCTCAGGGTTTTCGATGCGTACAGGAATTGTCAGCGATTGATTCTGAACCTCGAACGAATCGACTGAAGGTTTGGTAAGTTGGATAGATGGATCAACCAGTGCAAAATAGGCCGCCAGGTCGCGGGCAACTCCGAAATGCGATGCTGCATCGACGCGGTTGGGGGTGATGTCCACTTCAATCAGGTAATCACTTTTAATGTTGTAGTATTCACTGGCTGACATCCCGGGCTGAGCTGTGTCTGGCAAAACAATAATCCCATCGTGACTGGTTCCGATGCCAATTTCATCTTCAGCGCAAATCATTCCCATCGATTCCACGCCCCGTATTTTGGATCGTTTTATGGTGAAGCTTTCCTCTCCGTTGTATAGTTGTGTGCCAACTGTAGCAACCACCACTTTTTGTCCGGCAGCCACATTCGGTGCTCCACAAACAATTTGTACTGGTTCGCCTGAACCCAGATTTACCTTAGTCACATGCAGGTGATCCGAATTTTCATGGGCAACGCATTCAATTACTTCGCCAATTACAATTCCTTCCAGTCCACCCTTTATCGTTTGAACTTCTTCCACACTTCCTACCTCTAAGCCGATGGATGTCAATACTTTCCCAAGTTCAACAGCCGGGATATCCACATTGATGTACTGTTTGAGCCAGTTATACGATATATTCATTGTTTTAAGAGATTTTTTTAAGACCTGCAAAGATACACATTTTCGTTAAACTAGTAGTTTTTTTTGAATTGATTAAATTTATGTTATTTTTGTGGCGATAATAAAATATTTTCCAACTTCACACTTGCTACCATGATTGAACAAAATTTTATTCGTCTTTTCGAAGATGCATTTCGTAAATACTGGGATCTTCCTGCTTATAGTAATTATGGAGAAGATGTAACGCTTACCTATGCTGATGTAGCCAGTAAAGTCGCCAAATTGCATTTGCTTTTTGAGCAATGCCAGATTAAAAAGGGCGATCGAATTGCGCTGATTGGCCGTAACAATGCCAACTGGGCTATTACGTACATAGGGACAGTTACATACGGAGCTATCATAGTGCCTATTCTTCAGGATTTCAATGCCAACGATGTGCATCACATCACCAATCACTCCGAAGCACGCTTGCTATTTGCCAGCGATTCGAACTGGGAAAACCTGGAAGAAGAAAAGCTGACAACGGTGGAAGCCGTATTCTCGCTTACTAATTTCAATCTGCTTACCTATGTTCGCCGGGCCGATACTGAAGGCAACGAAGTGCTGCCTCCCTTTGATGAATCGCAACTGAAGCACGACTTTATCAATTCGCTTTTTAAGGCAAAATTTCCGAATGGATTCTTCCGCGACCATGTTCGTTATATTGATAAGGATAATAAAGAACTGGTGTCGTACAATTATACTTCGGGTACAACAGGCTTTAGCAAAGGGGTAATGACCAGTGGAAATGCACTTGCCGGAAACATCACTTTTGCCATTGGTACCGGTATTATCAAGGAAGGCTACCGTATGATTTCTTTCCTGCCACTGGCGCATTCCTATGGCTGTGCCTTCGAATTTCTATCGGCTACCTGCCTGGGCTGCCACATTCATTTCATAGGTAAAACTCCTTCTCCTAAAATTTTGCTGGGTGCTTTCTCGCAGGTACGTCCTCACGTGATTTTCCTGGTACCGCTCATAATTGAAAAAATCTATAAGAAGCAGATTCAGCCAATGATTGCCAAGCCCACTATCCGTTGGGTATTACGCATTCCCTTCCTCGATCAAACCATTCTGAATACCATTCGGAAGCGTCTTATCAATGCTTTTGGTGGCGAATTTGTGCAGCTGGTTTGTGGCGGTGCTCCCCTGAATGCTGAGGTGGAAGACTTCTTGCAAAAAATCAAATTTCCCTATACAGTAGGTTATGGAATGACCGAATGCGCTCCGCTGATTAGCTTTTCTCCTGCCGATCAGTTTATTCCGAAATCTTCGGGTAAAGTAATTCCTGTTATGGAAGTGAAAATACAGGATGCAGATTCCATTACCGGTATTGGTGAGATTTGTGTTCGGGGCGAAAATGTAATGGATGGTTACTACAAAAATCAGGAAGCTACCGATGCTATTTTCGACAAGGAGGGCTGGCTACATACCGGCGATCTGGGAATGGTGGATGCCGATGGAAATGTGTTTATCAGAGGTCGGAGTAAATCGATGATTCTCGGAGCCAGTGGTCAGAATATCTATCCCGAAGAAATTGAAGCAAAACTCAATAATATGCCGTTTGTGATGGAAAGTCTGGTGGTCGAAAATCATGGTCGTTTGTACGCACTCGTATACCCTGATTATGAGGCTGTTGATATGGAAAAACTCGACCAGGCTCAACTAGAAAAGGTGATGGAAGAAAACCGCCTTGCACTTAATAATATTGTCGCTTCTTACGAGTCGGTGGCAAAAATTAAGCTTTATCCAAACGAATTTGAGAAAACTCCGAAAAAAAGTATCAAACGCTACCTGTATGCAACCGCTTTTTCGAATGGTCAATAGCTTGATAATCAGTATGATATTTTTCCAGGAGAATTATTTTTAAAAAAAGTAAAAAAAAACGTTGAAAAGTTTTTGTGGTATCAAAAAATGATGTAATTTTGCATCGATTTTGAATTGCAAACTATACGTTAAATTTTTAAAGGTTTTAAAAAATGAAAAAAGTAATTTTGTTCTTTGCTGTTGCTGCTGTATTCGTAGCATGTGCTCCTAAAGCTGCTGAAACTACTGAAGAAGTTGTTGACACTGTAGCTGTAGAAGAAGTTGTTGTAGAAGAAGTTGTTGACTCTGCTGCTGTAGTTGATTCTGCTGCTGTAGTTGCTCAATAATCCCCAGCATTAGCTAAAAGATTGAAGTCCGTTCTTTGTAACGGACTTTTCTTTTTTTTATACATCTCCATCCCGTTTTTTTTCGTACTTTTGCCCTTTCAAAAAAATTATCTATGATGTTACGAATAGCAGTACAGGCCAAGGGCCGGTTGTTTGAGGAAACAATGACCCTTTTACAGGAGACAGGTATTAAACTCGAATCAGGCAAGCGTTTACTTTTGGTTCCTTCCCGTAATTTCCCGATGGAAGTTTTGTTTTTACGCGACGATGATATTCCGCAGTCGGTAGCCGATGGTGTGGCTGATGTTGGAATTGTGGGTGAAAACGAATACGCAGAAAAGAAAAAGAATGTAATCATTACCAAAAGGCTGGGTTTCAGTAAGTGTCGTTTGTCTCTGGCGATTCCCAAAGAAGCGGTTTATCCTGGTGTCGAATGGTTTAATGGTAAAGTGATTGCCACTTCCTATCCTGAAATATTGAGCGATTTTTTAAAGGCTAATCGCGTGGCAGCCGATATTCATGTCATTACTGGTTCGGTCGAGATTGCACCCGGTATTGGTTTGGCTGATGCCATTTTCGACATTGTAAGCTCTGGCAGTACGCTGGTTACCAATCATCTGAAGGAAGTTGAGACCGTGATGAAGTCGGAAGCTGTTCTGATAGAGAACCCAAAACTGAGCGACGAAAAACGAATTATTCTCAATGAGTTAATGTTCCGGATTGATGCCGTTCAACTTGCTGAAGATAAAAAGTATGTGTTGATGAATGTTCCTACTGAGAATATTGCAGCTATCACTGAAGTTTTGCCCGGAATTAAAAGTCCAACCATTCTTCCGCTTGCGAAAGAGGGCTGGAGCTCATTGCATGCGGTTATCCGCGAAAAGGAATTCTGGGATATAATAGGTAAATTGCGCTTGCTGGGTGCTGAAGGCATTTTGGTGGTTCCCATTGAAAAGATGATTTTGTAAGTATACCATGAATCTTTGTCTCGATCAGGGTAATTCTTCACTTAAACTTGGTGTTTTCAACCAGGAAACTTTGATACATGAGGTTCAGCTTACAACTCTTGAAGAGGGTTATATCCCGCAACTGCTACATCAGTTTACTGTTCGAAATTGTATCGTTTCCGCAACTGCGCCTGTTCCTGATTTTGTTTTCAGCGAAATCGAAGATTCAGGTGCCGGCTGCTTAAAGTTAACGCATACCACTGCACTCCCTTTCACCAATACCTACAAAACACCCGATACACTTGGCAATGATCGTGTGGCAGCTGTGGCAGGTGCAATGACATTGAAACCTGCTTCAGATATTCTTATAATTGATGCTGGTACAGCTATCACCTACGATTTTCTGGATGCAAAAGGGGTTTATCATGGTGGTAATATTGCCCCGGGTGTGGCAATGAGAGCCAGAGCGTTGCATGCGTTTACTCATCAGCTTCCGCTGGTTGAACTAACTGCCACTAATCAGTTCATGGGAGAGGATACCCGATCGGCTATCCTGAACGGAGTTATCTATGGTGCTGTATTCGAGATTGATGGCTATATCGATCGATTATTGCTAAATTATCCTAAACTTTCGGTTTTTTTAACCGGAGGTAGTTGTTTTTACTTTGATAGCTTGCTAAAAAATCGCACCTTTGCAGTCAAAAATTTAGTATTAACGGGTCTAAACAGAATTTTAAACTTTAATGTTCAATAGAAACCTTTTTATTGTTGTTGTTTTTCTGATGGGTACATGTAACCTGATGGCTCAAAACAACACCAACTCGCCCTATACCCGTTTTGGTTACGGAGAATTAATTGATACCTATACTGCTGAACAAAGAGCCATGGGTGGAATTGCTATTGCTGGTCGTAATCCTCTTACTATCAATACAGTTAACCCTGCATCGTTCACAGCCGTCGACTCACTTACCTTTATGTTCGATATTGGTTTTTCGGGCCTGATTTCCCGTTTTAGCAATACAAAGGGTGTAAATACCAAATTTACATCTAATCTTGAATATATAACTCTACAGTTCCCTTTCAGCAAATGGATGGCCTTCAGTGCAGGTTTGCTGCCCTATTCATTTTCGGGTTATTCCTTTTATCGTAACGATTCGATTGCTGTATACCATCCCACTCAATCGAATAATTATGCCCGCTATGTGCAGAGCTATAGTGGCAACGGTGGAAT
>JAVFAG010000020.1:12629-38399 GCA_034002585.1 Paludibacter sp. | reverse complement strand
GCGATGAGCCGACTGGAAATTTTGTACCGGGAAACGGAAGATTTATTCGACCGTTCGGTGGTTTCCCGCGAGATTTGTGAGTTGCGTAATGTGATCAGCGTGGCGTATTTGATTATTAAACATGCACTTCGCCGTAAGGAAAGCCGCGGTTTGCATTTCACAGTCGATTATCCCAAACGAATGATTAAAAGCGAATAAAGAGATGATAAAAAAAATGTACCTGCTTATGGTTATCGTGTTTTTTCTGCCTGTGTGGTGGGGTGTATCCGCACAGAACGACAACACTGGTCCGTCGGTGGTACGTGTCGATAATGCTGCACGGACCGACGAATCGGCGTCGGCTGTTATTGTCGCCGATGGTTTTAGCTATTATACCGCCTCCAGTGGCATCTATCTTATTTTCCCGAAAGCCAACAACAACGTTAAACTTTTCGCGCTGACAGGGCAGCTTATCTGGAGTGGAGAACTGGTGTCGGGTCGTTTTTATATTCCTACCGGAAGGGGGATTTATATTTTGAGAGTAAATAATAAAAGTTATAAAGTAAGTTGTAAATGAGATGATTAAACATATTGTATTTTTTAGTGTTTGTGATTCATTTGAAGGAATGAACAAAATAGAAATTTGCCGGAAGATGAAACAGGATCTCGAAGGTCTGAAATCCCTTATCCCTCAACTACAAGCGATTGAAGTTGGAATGAATCATGCTGAAGCCCCTTCCGGCAATTACGATATAGCTCTGTACAGCGAATTTGAAACGATGGCCGATCTCGATGCCTATCAGGTTCATCCTGAGCATAAACGTGTAGCGGCATTTATTGGAAAGGTGAAAACCGCCCGCACCTGTGTCGATTACGAAGTTTAGTTTTTTTAGCCGGGAGATGTAAAGTCAGCTTCCTTTTTTAACCTTTATCTGTTTAACTATGTGGAAAGATTTTTTCTTCTTTTCCGGTTCGCAGCGAGCCGGAATTATTGTGCTCACGGTACTTATAGTCGTAGCTGTGATTGTATCAGTTGTTATTCCCCGCATCCTTCATCAGTCTGATATTGATACCGACGATACAGCTTTCAGGGAAGATATCGAACATTTTCAGGCCTCGCTTGTACAGGTTGATAGTACTCGAAGTGCTAAGCGACAGCGCTATACCTGGTCATATGAACGCTATCCGGAACGAAATAAGCCGGTTGATAAGGCAGTTATATCCCAACGTTTTCCCTTTGATCCTAATACCCTCGATTCGGTAGGTTTAACTGAGCTGGGCATTCCAGGGTATATAGTATCCAATATTCTTCGATACCGACGTAAAGGAGGCTATTTCTCGACGCCAGAGAAATTTGGTGCTGTGTATGGCATGAAACCTGAGTTATTCGCTGAACTGGAGCCCTTTATTGTGATTGAAGACAGATATTTGAAAGAAGTATCAGCTGCGCCTGGCTCAGCATCTGACTTGCCTGTTGATTTGAATACAGCCGACAGTACGCAACTTATACAGATAAAGGGACTTAGCCGTGGTATGGCTCGTTCTGTTCTTCGGTTTCGATCTGCCAGTGGTGGTTTTGTGGCTCCCGAACAGTTGAAGGAAGTGTACGGGATGACTGATGAAGTGTATGAACAAATTCGTCCCTCATGTACAGCCGATCCCACAGCGATTCGTAAAATACAGGTCAATAAAGCATCCGTTGATAAATTGCGCGCACACCCTTATCTGAATTTTTATCAGGCACAGGCAATCTATGAGCTCAGGCGACGCAGGGGTAAATTAGAATCGATGGATCAATTGCGGCATTTGGGGGAAATAGATGACCTTACCCTGAAAAAGCTAGCAGCCTATTTCAGCTTTGAATAAAAGCAGTTGTTATGTCCGTTTTTGCAAAATAAATCGTACTTTTGTGTTTGAAATTTCAAAAGCTAAAACCAGGCTACCATTATGATTGTACTTCCTGAGCTTTCTTTTTCAGTTTATCAACAGATTGTTTTGTCGGTTCTCCTGATAAGCTGGATATATCAACTCTATTTCTATAGCCGTTTTCTTTCGGTGGCAATTCGGCGAAAACGTTCCGAAAAAAAAGGTAAACTTAAATATGCTGAAGCTTTTCCTCCTGTTTCGGTCATCATTTGTGGGCGTGATGCTACTGATTTGCTGAGTCGGTTCCTACCCGAAGTACTTACACAGGATTATCCCGACTATGAAGTCATTGTGGTGAACGATGGTGCCAATGAAGAAACCGATACCCTGTTGCGTGAACTCAAGAAAACCAATCCTCACCTGAAAAGCACTTTTGTACCCAGCGGAACGACCAATATCAGCACAAAAAAGCTGGCCTTGTCGTTAGGGATAAAAGCTGCATCACACGATTGGTTAGTGTTTACCGATGCCGACTGTCTGCCTGAAAGCAGATACTGGCTCCGCACCCTGGCGCGCAATTTTGTTCCAGGTGTTGAGATTGTGTTGGGCTACGGGGCATACCTTACACAAAAAGGTATGCTCAATCGAATGATTACCTACGATACCTTGTTTATTGCCCTGCAATACCTGGGGTTTGCCAGGGCGGGTAAGCCTTATATGGGAGTAGGCCGTAACCTGGCTTATCATAAAAGTGTGTTTTTCAGAAACAATGGATTCTCGTCAAATCTGCATCTGCCATCTGGCGACGATGATTTGTTTGTAAACCGTGCGGCCAACAAATCCAATACGCGTATCGAAAGTTCCATGAACAGTATAACCTGGTCGGAACCAAATACATCCCTTCGGGCATGGTTGTATCAAAAGCAAAGACATTTGTCGGTATCGTCACATTATTCTCAGAAAAGCAAATTGTGGATGTTGGGAGAACCTCTTTCAAGAGCATTGTTTTACATCTCGTGTCTGGTGGCCATGGCATCATTTGCCATTGCTCAGCAATGGTGGATGCTGAGTATACCTGGAGCTTTCTTTTTGCTGCGCTTTATAGTTCAGATGGCGGTAATCAATAAAAGTTCCCGCTTGTACAGTGATCGAATCTACGGCTTTGACATGCTGGTTTTTGATCTCTTTTTACCTTTGGTCACCCTCTACCTGATGACGATTGGCCGTATTGGAAAAAAGGCGCGCTATTCAGCCTGGAAGTAAGTTCTTTTTTTAAACTAAATGAAGATGAAACGAGCATGTTACTACTTCACATCCAAAGTTATGGTGATGTTGGTATGCGAGTTCCATACGACATTTGAAAAAACAATTATTACCGTATGAAACGAGAAGACCTTCGTATCGTATTTATGGGAACACCCGCTTTTGCAGTTGAAAGTCTGAGGTTGTTGGTGGAAGGTGGATACAACATTGTCGGAGTTATTACCATGCCCGACAAACCTGCCGGCAGAGGTCATAAACTGCAGGTTTCGCCTGTAAAACAATACGCTTTAGAAAACAACCTGACAATATTGCAACCCGAACGCCTGAAAGATGAAGACTTTGTTGAACAACTTCGTTCGCTTCGTGCCGATTTGCAGATAGTAGTGGCCTTCAGGATGTTACCGGAAATAGTGTGGAACATGCCCCGATTGGGTACCTTCAACCTACATGCTTCACTTTTACCACAGTACAGGGGTGCAGCTCCTATCAATTGGGCCATTATCAGGGGTGAAAAAGAAACCGGTGCCACTACTTTTTTCCTGACCCACGAAATTGATACCGGTCGAATCATCCTGCAGCAAAAAACCCGGATAGATGAAACCGATAATGCAGGCACTGTACACGACAGGCTAATGCTGATGGGTGCAGAGATGGTAGTAAAGACCGTTGGCAGAATTCTCGAAGGAAATACAGAATCCATCGATCAGGAAGAACTTTTGAAAGAAATTCCTGAACTGAAAACGGCTCCGAAAATTTTTAAGGATATCTGTGAGATTCGTTCCGAAATGAAGGTTGCCGATGCACACAACCTGGTAAGAGGTCTTTCTCCTTATCCTGCTGCCTGGGTAAGTGTTCAGGTTCCGGGACTAGATGAACCTGTGATTCTGAAGGTATTCGAGACCCGGCCGGAAATTATCGAATTAACAAAGTTTGCTGATCAACACTCATCAGAAATCGTGGCGCAGGCATCAGAAATAGCTGCATCAGAACTTCTTCCCGGACGTTTTATCACCGATGGGCGTAAGAAAGCAGGGCTGGTACTCAGCGATGGTATCCTTTGGTTTATGTCGGTGCAGGCACCCGCTAAAAAACGGATGTCGGCTGATGAATGGCTACGGGGACTGCGGTTGTGATTTTTTATTTCTGACCAAACAATTTCATAGTCTTTATCAACTCTTCATTTTCATTGGATGTACCCACAGTTATCCGGATACATCCCTCACACAGTGCAACGGTATTTCGGTTACGCACAATGATACTCCTGCTTACCAAAAAGTGATACACCGCATTGGCATCTTCTACTTTTGCAAGCAGGAAGTTGGCATCGGTAGGGTAGATGTGGTGCACATAGGGCACTGTAAGTAAAGCCCTTTTTAAAGCATCACGTTGAATTAACAGCTCAGCCACCCATTTATCGACGGAAGGTTTCTCTTTCATCATAGCCAGCGCCTGGCGTTGCGTCAGAATATTGATATTGTATGGATACTTAATTTTGTTCAATACCTGAATTATCTCAGGATGAGCAAATGCCATTCCCAGACGAATAGCAGCACTTCCCCAGGCTTTGGAGAAAGTTTGAAGGATTATCAAATTGGGATAGGTATCGATGAACTGACTAAAACCTGCCTGTGATGCAAAATCAATATAGGCTTCGTCGAGCACTACCAGGCCTTCAAAAGCTTTTACAACTTTCAGCACTTCCTCACAATTCAGACTATTTCCCGTAGGATTATTGGGTGAGCATAACCAAATGATTTTGGTATGTGCGTCACAGGTGGCAAGTAGTTTTTCAGCATCAATATCAAAGTCCTGATTTAGCAAAACCCTTCGGTATTCAACATCGTTGATGCCGGCACATACTTTATACATACCGTATGTTGGTTCCATCGCTACCACATTATCGATGCCGGGTTCGCAAAAGGCCCGGTAGAGTAAATCAATGGGTTCGTCAGAGCCATTTCCCAGAAAGATACGCTCAACAGGCACTTTTTTTAACCTGCTGATGGCCTCTTTAACTTCCAGTTGCAAAGGGTCAGGGTAGCGGTTGTAGGGATTGTTCCAGGGATTCTCGTTTGCATCGAGATACACCGATGCCTCGCCTTTAAATTCATCACGGGCACAGGAATAGGGCTGCAGTTCAGCAATATTTTTACGGATAAGCTTGTTCAATTCCATACCTTATTATCTACGGGGATTTTCGTTGTTATCGTCTTGCTCCAAACGAATTTTTACTGCATTACTGTGTGCCTGTAACTCTTCGTTTTCAGCCATCAGAATTAGTGCGTTACTAAGATTGGTGAGTCCATCCCGCGATATCTCCTGAAAAGTGACCTTGCGGATAAAGCTATCAAGATTCACCCCGCTGTACGCCCGTGCATGTCCGTTTGTAGGAAGCGTATGATTTGTACCTGATGCGTAATCGCCGGCACTTTCGGGGGTGAAATTTCCTAAAAACACTGAACCTGCATTGGTGATATTCTCAGCAACTCCCCGGTAATATCGGGTCGCAATAATCAGGTGCTCGGGAGCATATTCGTTGGTCATTTCCACAGCTTCCTCCAGGGTTTTCACCACAATGATGCGGCTGTGTTCCAGCGAACGACGTACGTATTCGGCCTTTGGTAACCGGGCAGTCTGAAGTTCAATTTCTTCGAGTACTTTATCAACTAACGGCTCACTCACAGTAATTAAAATCGACTGGCTGTCGGTTCCATGTTCCGCCTGCGACAGTAAATCGGATGCTACATAAGCCGGATGTGCGGTTTCATCGGCAAGGACTTCCACTTCCGACGGACCCGCTGGCATGTCGATGGCAACATCCTTGAGCGAAACCAATTGCTTGGCAGCGGTTACATATTGGTTCCCGGGACCAAAAATCTTATACACTTTCGGAACCGTCTCGGTGCCATAGGCCATAGCAGCAATGGCCTGTGTGCCTCCAATACGGAAAATACGATGAATCCCGGCAACTTTTGCTGCATATAGTACAGCAGGATGTACCTTGCCGTTTTTATCAGGAGGAGTACATAGAACCACTTCCTTGCATTCAGCAATAGCGGCTGGAATACCCAGCATCAACACAGTGGAGAATAAGGGTGCAGTTCCTCCGGGAATGTATAATCCCACTTTCTCGATGGCTATGGCCTTTTGCCAGCAATACACACCGGGTGATGTCTGGATTTCGCGCGATTCAAATTGCTGTTCGGCATGAAACTTCCAGATGTTACGACGGGCCATCTCGATAGCCTGTTTGAGTAAGGGGTCTATTTGCTGAGCTGCCTGTTCAATTTCGGCATGACTTACCTCAATATTTTCGACTTTTACCTTGTCAAACTTCTCGGTAAAATTACGAATGGCCGCATCGCCTTTTTCGCGTACTTCGTCGAGTACCTGTTGTACTGTGCCAAATAAGGAACTGCTGTCGAGTTGAGGCCTTTTTAGCAATTCTTTCCAGCTTTCGCGGGAGGGATATCGTATTACCTGCATAAGGCGGTTTTTAAAATTTGGTAACAAATTCAATAACCAGTTTGTTGTCCTGATTTACAATATTATCAGCATAGAAATATTGCTCGTAATTTAAACGAATATGGTTGATAAAAGGTTTGCGAAGGTAGAAGGTAAATCCTCCTGTAATACGTGATCGTTTCACATCGTCTGTGGTATACGTTCCGGTCTGAGTGTTGATGAGTCCGTTATTATCGTTACTCATTTGATCAAAGCGTATCCGGGGTGATATGCTTTCCATAATCCGGGTGTTCTTCATAGGTATCTCGTAATGAGCAGTCACAAAAAAACCTTCGGTTGAAGGGAAAGCTTTATTTTCATAAGTCTTGAAATAAACTTCTGACTCAAAATACCAACGCCTAAAACTGGTGATAAACCCTGCATTGAAGATATGCATACGTAAATCGTAAGGTTGAATGGTATTGTAGTTTAACTGTAATTCCAGGTTTTTAAATGGAGTATAAACTCCCCGAATGGCATAACTAAGCGAATTGCGCCATTCCTTTTGGTTGTAGAGTCCTTTCCCATTGTAAACTCCGGCAATCAGTTCAAGTGGAAATTGTTCTCCCAATGTGTATTCCAGGGTTGCCCCAACGTCGCGTAGACCAGCAAGTTGCTTACCTAAAAACGACCGGTTGGCAAATTGAAAATTATGTGGTGAGCGAAGGTTATCGGTGCTGAAAGGTACTTTTTGCTGTCCTATTTTAAACAAAAGTTTATTGGAAAGCAGCATTTCAACATACGCATCGAGGATGCGTGTTTGTCCTTCGTCGGATAAATCAATTTCGGCTTCGTAGCGGGCATACGGACTTACATTTCCGCTAAAACTAAAGCGTGCATTACGAACCTGAAACCGATGACCATTGAGACTGGAATTGTATTCGTATTTTGCACGAATGGTACCTTCCAGAGAAGGTTTATACGAAATTCCACTGTCCTGTGCAGTTAAATTAAAAATCGTTAGTAAAAAGGAAAGCAGTACGGTTGCTTTTTTCCATCGAATATTTGATTCGGAAAAGAATTTAAACGTAAAAGCCATGTTGAATTATACTTATTAATATTGATGTTTTAAAATTGAATCAGCTGCTCCCAATTTTCGAACAATTCTTTCATGCCTCCTTCCAGTACTACATGGGCTCCGCTTTGGCTCAGCACTTCCGGTTCCAGCGGCCCTGTATTAACGGCCACTGCAAACAAGCCTGCAGCAACGGCCGATTCCACGCCCAGCGGTGCATTTTCAATTACAAGGCTTTCCCAGGGCTGTACACCCGATTTTTTCAGAGCCATCAGGTAAGGCTCAGGATGTGGTTTGCCATGTTGTACATCAAAAGCAGTTACCAATCGTTCCTTACTGAAAATTCCAGGAAAGGACGACTCAAGATTATCAAGCAGACTGTGCTGACCCGAACCGGTAACTACAAAAACCGTCAGGCCTTGTTCGTTTACTTTTTTAAGAAGATCATGAGCAAATTGCATCTTTTCTGTCGGGCCCATGGCCTCAAAGTACTTCGACTTTAGTTTGTAAATTTGCTGTTTTTCATCCTCTGTGGCATTACGCCCGTAATGCTTGTTAAATGCTCCGTCGATGGTGGAGTGACCGGTACGGCCTTCGTTCATATAAGCTTCCTGCGATGTAAAGGGAATGCCGATGTCGTTCATTGCATTTACCCAGGCAGAGGCATGGAACTTCATGGAGTCGTATAAAACTCCATCCATGTCAAAAAAAACGACTTTTGGTGTAAATACCTGGTAATTGTGTTGTGTAAGATAGGATTGTATAGCGTTTTGAAACATATGCATCCGTTTTTGACTGCAAAGATACTCAAAATCCGCTTAAAATCATTAGAATATGGGCACAGTTGTTTTTGTTATTTCAAAAAAAGTTGTACTTTTGTGCCTCGAAAATCGGGGTGTGGCGCAGTTGGTAGCGCGCTACGTTCGGGACGTAGAGGTCGCAGGTTCGAGTCTTGTCACCCCGACAGTTACCACAACGGAACGACTTTAAACCTCTGACAGGAAATAGGGTCGTTTCTTTTTTGTTACCCGGCTTGCAACAAATAGCAGCCCAAAGCCATCCTAGTAACTGATTTTTAAAACTATATCATATGCGTAATTTTATCCTATTGACTGTTTTTGCAACTACAGTTCTGTTTACTTCCTGCGACCTGGATGGGGAATCGAATTATACTCCCAATGTCTTTTTCCTTCGTATGCCGACTAATCAATACGGCGATTCGTTGTTAAGCTATATGACAGATAAACCAAGTGTTTATCGGCTCGATACCATCAATGTGGGCGATACAATTTCCTTTTATGTGTATTTGGAAGCCTATAGCAATCAACTTACAGCCTTCTTTCTGAATCAGTCGGCCGATAGTGTTTCAAGGATTATTTTGCCCTCAAAAGCGTCGATGGATAGTGTTTTTACACCCCTTAGCGATTATAGAGCCGGCAAATTTATAATGGAAGGTACCATGTCGACTCTTTTTTTTCCTTTCCAATACGTTGCGAAAAAGCCCTCGAAAGAAGCCAAACTGGAATTTATCGTAACATCGAATGCAAATTTTGATGGAGGGTTTGCTTCCAATACTAATGGTTTTCAGCTGAAAACGCCTATAAGGGCTGTTGTTCCTGTTGTGGAGTAAAAAACGTAAAATTCACATTTCCATAGCGTTTGTGGAAAGCAAAGCATGGATGTGTTGAAAAGGATTGTTTGTCGGAGTGTTCCAGCACAAACAGCCCTTCATTGTTTAATAAACCTTGTCGAATAATGAGGTCGGGTAGTTGGCTCAGAGTGTTAAGTTGATAGGGAGGATCTGCAAAAATGAGATCAAATTTCAACTTACAACTGTTTATAAACCGAAATACATCGGCCCTGATAACAGTCAGTTTATCAGTGTCGAGTTCCACAGCAATTTTTCGAATATAAGCACAATGTTTATCGTTCATCTCAATGGCGATAACCGGACCGCTTCCTCTTGAAATAAGTTCGAAGCTGATACTTCCCGTTCCGGAGAATAAATCAAGCACGGATAGATTCTCAAAATCCAGGTGATTGTTTAATACATTGAAAAGTCCCTCTTTAGCAAAGTCGGTTGTAGGACGTGCATCCAGTTTTCCAAACGTGGGAATACGCTTGCCTTTGAACTTACCACTGATAATTCTCATACTCCTCGGTATAGGGAATAAAGGTGACTAAAGGGAGATAAGCACCCAATAGTTGGTCGGGGCGAATGTGATCTTCATCTCCGGTAATTACAAAACGGGTACGTTCCTGGTTCAGGTGAAACTGATCGGTAAGATGCAGTACATGGTACATCACATCTTCGGTCGATTCGTAATTGAAACTGTTGTAATACACCAGGCTCCTTTTTGTAAATAGCAGACAGTCGGCTTTCTTTCCACGAAGATACACAGTCAACTGATCCCCTGACACTTCCATTGACTTCTTAAGTGCATTCATTAAATGAAGGTAGAAACCTGCTTCGGGAAGTCTTGCCTGTATTGCCTGCACCATTTTACGGGGAAAGGAATAGAGAAGAAAAGCCTGCGGGATTTTTTCGAAAAAAATTGCCTGATTTTCATCTACCTCTTTATGGTGCATATTTAAAAGGTTTCGGTAGTGAGTAGCATCGGTAAAAATATCAGGTACTACAGTAAAGAAATCGGTTTCGCAACAAATTGCGATGCGTTTGTAGGGACGGTTGATTTCGGGCTGGCGATCAAGTATTCCGATGTTGGCAGGTTTATATAGATCGATGTCAATTGTCTTTTGGGAAATCAGGTGGTTCTTCTCTCCGTATACATAGAAAGAAAATCCACCCGGATAAATCCGGATGGATAAACTATGAGGTTTTTCTACTAAACTATGAGGCATGATTGCCCTTTTTAAGTTAATTATTCCCAGTTACCAGCAAAGTTATTAGGTTCGATTACAGAACCCACCTTTAAGCCCGGGTATTTTTCCAATTTCTCCTGAAGATCGACCAGATTCAATGTTTCCTGACGGTTAATGTCGGAAAGGTAAACAATATACGGTGCACGTATTTCAATCAATGGAATGGTGATACCGGTACTGTTTACATAGTTGTTGTTAAGTTCAACCTCAAACGGGGCATTATCGGTGAAGGGAATATATTGAATATCAACAATGTTTTCAGCTGTATATTTCCCATTATACAAAGCATTAATCAGATTGGTCATGGTTGTATCACGTCGGAAATTTTGTAAGCCGTTAGCATTTATTTCTTTTTGATTGCCACTGCGAACAATTTTTACTGCTTTCGCTTCGGTAAGTCCTGCCTGTAGTTGAGCATCGGTTAACATTCCTTCCTTGAGTACCATTCTTTTTTTGCCGGTTTGAAGGAAATTAATCAGCGTATCTAAGCCGGTTGTGTAACGTCCCTTTTGATCCCTGAACTCGATCTGTGCTGTCCGAAGATCAATCAGTCGTTCTATGACCACCTTTTCGCGTTTGGCTCTTTCTGTTTCAAACTGAATTGGAGTCATCACACTCATGATCACAAAATAACCAAGTGCAGCAATAGCTACCAGCAGTAAAATTTTGATTGTTGTTTTCATTTATATCTTTTTTTGTTTTATTCGGATTTTCTACTTAGGTAAGTATATTTCAGCTTGCAAATTTAGAAAAGAAAAACCAAACTTCCCAATAATCGGTGGCTTTTTTACATAATTTTTTTACCTGATGCGACAAACAACGATTAGTTTCTATAAATTGTGCCATTTTGTTGTCACTCTTAGTTTTTCTGTTGTATATTTGCAATTCATCTGTTTCAACAAATTCATGAAGTTATCTGCTCCCGTACCCTCACTTTATCGACGCCTGGTTAGTAGTCATCCCCGACTGTTTTCACCTGATGAACGTTCTCAATTGGTGTCGTGGCTAAAACAGCTGTACGCTGATTCGTTGGATTCAAGTGAGAATAAAGTGGAGAAGGTGCTTTTTAAATTATCTGTCCTGGAAATAGTGTTAAATGAGGCCGGGTTGGGACGGACGGCTGCTTTGGCTGTTCTGATGCTGGATCTTATTGAATCGGGTCGGGTGACAGTGCCGGAACTGGAGAAAAGATTTAACACTCCCTTAAGTACTGTTGTTGCCGGTTTGTTGAGGGTAAAGGAGCTCTACGATAAGAACACTTCTGTTGAAACAGAAAACTTTCGCAAGCTTTTTTTATCCTTTGCCGAAGATGTGAGGGTTATCCTGATCATTATTGCAGAACAACTCCACATTATGCGCACCCTGTCGGCTTATCCCGAAGAGGAAAGGCAGCTTATTGCGCGACAATGTTCTTACCTGTATGCTCCGCTGGCGCACCGTATGGGATTGTACAAAATTAAAACAGAACTTGAAGACTTATCGCTGAAGTATACCAACCGGGAAATTTACACTGAAATTGCCCGCAAACTCAATGAAACGAAGCGTTCACGGGATCAGTTTATCAACGGATTTATTGAGCCGCTGTCAGCGAAACTGGAGACAATGGGGTACCCTTTTTCAATAAAAGGTCGAACGAAGTCAATTCATTCGATATATACCAAAATTAAAAAGCAAAATACTTCATTTGAGAATATCTACGATTTATTTGCCATTCGTATTATTTTCGATGTTCCGGTCGAGAAGGAAAAAGCCGCGTGCTGGCAGGCGTATTCAGTAGTGGCCGATATGTATCAGCCGAATCCCAAGCGCTTGCGCGACTGGTTGTCGATACCCAAAACCAATGGCTACGAAAGCCTTCACACAACGGTGCTAGGTCCGCAGGGGAAATGGGTGGAAGTTCAGATTCGGACTGTACGCATGGATGAAGTGGCTGAAAAGGGGCTGGCTGCACACTGGAAATACAAGGGTATTAAGGGTGAAAATGGAATGGATGAATGGTTGAAGAATATCCGCGAAATTCTGGAAAATCCCGATTTGAATGCGGTGGATTTCATGGATGAGTTTAAACTCAATATGTACAACGAGGAAGTTTTTGTTTTCACACCCAATGGCGATTTACACAAACTACCCAAAGGTGCAACTGTTCTCGATTTTGCTTTCTCCATTCATTCAGGATTAGGTACCCGCTGTGTGGGTGCAAAAGTTAACAACAAGAATGTGCCCATCAAGTATGTGCTAAATAATGGCGATTCAGTCGAAGTGCTTACGTCTCCCACTCAAAAGCCCAACCAGTCGTGGTTAAATCTGGTGACTACTTCGAAAGCAAAAAATAAAATCCGACAGGCACTCAAGGAGATTGAATTTAAGGATGCTGAACTGGGTCGTGAGATTGTGACGCGCAGGTTTAAGAACTGGAAACTGGAACTGGAGGAAGGTAAAATCTCCAAACTTGCTAAAAAGAAGGGCTATAAAACGGTAAGCGACTTTTACCAGGAACTGGCACAGGGTAAACTCGATATTCTGGAAGTACGGGAAGCGTATATTGAACTGGAAAGGAAAGACAATCCCGAAAGTCAGGTTGAAATACGCAGTGCTGAGTCGTTTACCAAAGAGGTATCCCCTCCTTTATCAACTACTAGTGAAGATGTATTGGTGATAGGCGAAGCGCTTAAAAATGTGGATTTTAAATTATCGAAATGCTGTAATCCAATTTATGGCGACGATGTATTTGGTTTTGTATCGGTAGGAGGTGGAATTAAGATTCACCGCAACGATTGTCCGAATGCGCCGCAAATGATTTCCCGCTTTGGATACCGCATTGTGAAAGCGCGCTGGTCGGGCAAATCGGTCGGATCCCATTATCCTATCACGCTGAGAATTGTGGGACACGATGATATCGGAATTGTCGCCAATATAACCTCGCTTATATCCAAAGAGAAAAACATTACCCTGCGTTCCATCTCTGTGGATTCGAATGCAGGTTTGTTTCAGGGAAATCTCACAATCATGGTGGCCGACACCAAGGAACTGGATCAGATTGTAAAAAAGATAGGAACCATAAAAGGGGTAAAAAACGTTTCCCGGAGTTGAAGTATTACTGCTCTTTTTGGGTGGAGCTTAACATACCACAGGCAGCAAAAATATCCTCACCTCTCGATTTGCGAATGGTGGTCATAACACCGTTTTTTGTCAGATAATCTCTGAAAGCCACCATTTTATCATCGGGCGAAGTTTGTAAATCAACCCCCGGGATAGCATGGAAACGAATCAGATTTACCCGACAGTATATTCCTTTCAACATCCGCACTATCTCGCTGGCATGACGCTGAGTGTCATTTATATTGTTAAACATAATGTATTCAAACGACACACGGCGCTGTTTGCTGAAATCGTAATTCTTCAATTCATTCAACACATTTGCAATCGGATAGGGCTTCTGTACAGGCATCAGGCGCAGGCGTTCCTCATCAAAAGGGGAGTGCATACTGATGGCAAGGTGACATTCCGAATTATCCAGAAAGGTTTTCATCTTTGGAATCAATCCAATTGATGAAACGGTAATACGCCGCGGACTCCAGCCCAATCCATACTCTGCAGTAAGTATCGTGTTGGTTTTCATTACATTGTCGAGATTGTCGAGAGGCTCGCCCATACCCATAAAAACAATATTGGTGAGCTTTTCTGATAAAGGAATGGAGTAAAACTGATTTAAAATTTCATGCGCGCTCAGATGTGCGCTGAATCCCTGTTTGCCGGTCATGCAGAACAGACAATTCATTTTGCAACCAACCTGAGAGGAAATACAAAGGGTCGCTCTGTCGTCCTCAGGAATATATACACTTTCTATAAAATGACCTTTTTCGGTTTTAAAAAGGTATTTTACAGTGCCGTCAATGGACACTTGTTCATGTACAGGCGCATAACGACCCACCTCGAAACTTTCATTGAGTAAGGCTCTGTTTTTCACAGAGATATTCGTCATTTCATCAATGGAGCAGACCCTTTTAGAATAAATCCACTCTGCAATCTGTTTGCCTGTAAATGCAGGCATTCCGAGATCTTTAACAAGTTGGGTTAATTCTGAAAGGGTCTGACCCAGTAAAGCAGTTTTTTGCATTAATAGAAGTTCAGTCTGTTGTCTTCAATTTTTGCTTTATCCATCATATTCATCATAATGCTGTTGGGCAATGAATACATATAACGGGAAGCGATGTTCATTTTTTCAGCTGTAACATCAAAGGCGCGTTCTGTTTTCTGAGCATTGGTAACAGCTACTACATATACTCCGGCATTTCCTTTTACAGGTGTCGAAATTTCGTTTGCTTTCATTGCAGTCGCTTTTCCGATAACAGCGGGTTCCCAACCTGCAACTCCCAATTGACCAGACGCGAAGTTAATGGCACTTGCTTTTTTCACTTCCTGATTGAATGCCTGCGCAAGGGCAACCAGCGAGGTGTCGTTGCCGGCTTTACCCGCCATCTGTGTAATCAGGAGTTCTGCTTTTTTATCCCGAAGAATTTCCGATTTTAGTACCTCAGCAACTTTGTTCAAAGGGCGGTAGTCCGACTTATTAACCTCGCTGATGGTAGCTACAACCAATTGTTTTCCACATTCAAATACATCCGAATGTTCACCTTTGGTGTTTTCAAATGCCCAGCGTACAATCTGACGCGATTGGGGAATATTCATCACTTGCTCGTTTGTTTTGTATACTTCGTCGGCAGAGCGCACTAATAAATTAGAGCGGGCAGCAGCACTATCGAAAGGCAACTCGTTGAGTGAAGCAGCAAAGCGCTTGGCGTCGTTGAAAATTTTGCTTTCCGTTTTCGAACTGGCAATTACACCACGTTCCAGTATTGCCAGTTTTACCTTCTGACGCGGAGCAGTTTTCTCAGTAATTTGAATAATCTGAGTTCCTTGTGGGCTTTTGAATGTGAAGATTTCGCGAATTCCTTTAGCAAAAGCATCGTTGATGATGGCTTTTTCAAGACCCTGAACATCTTCTGTTATCCAGCCAATTTCGCCTCCGTTGGCAGCTGTTTCCTTTACGGCTGAGAATTGCATGGCAAGTGCTCCGAAGTCTGACCCTCCTTTGAGTGCACCAATAATACTGTCGGCTTTTGCTTCTTTATCCGGTGTAAGGAAAATATGGCGGAGTTTCACTGAGTCAGGTAATGAAATGCCGTTCTGTATAACGCGGGCCATAGTGTATGCATTGTTTTGGAAAACAGGACCATACACAGCGCCTACTGATGCACTAAATGCAAATTCTTTCAAATGTGCTGGTACAGTAGTAGCGGTATAATTGCGACCAGTGTATGGAATGTCGGAATTTTGATTCACAAGCTCCACAACATCATTGGTCGCAGTAAATTCATCTTTTAATTTATTGATAAAGTCTGAAGCAGCTGTGAAGTCTTCCTCCAGTGGCTGAATGTCGAAGGTTACAAACCGAAGAGAAACATTGGGTTGCTGACGATAGCGTTTCAGTTGTTTGTTGTAACGATCCTTAATTTCCTTATCGGATACCTTGACAGTGCTATCAGGAATAGAAAAGTAGGGCTGCATGACGTAATTAACATCCACTACAGGCAAGGAAGCTTCGAAAGCTGCTTTTGCTTCCAGGGAATTAGCACCTACGGATTTCGTTAAAAGTGCGTTGTATTTTTCCTGCAACAGGGAATATTTAACTGTACGTTCAAGAAATTTCCACAATTTGCGGTATTCCTGCAATGCAGTTTCCATCGATGGGTCTTCGGCAGGTTCGTCTTTAAAATTCAGAAACTGAAGCAGCATCTGTTTGCTGAACTGTCCATTTTCGCCTGCAAAAAAGCGACGTTGCTGAATCATTGGGTGAATGTTGTTGCCAATAAGGCGATCCGATAATTCATCTTTAGTGACAGTAAGCCCCATTTTTTCAGCTTCCACATTGAGCAATTGTTCGCGTACGTACTGATCCCATACAAACGCACGCATTTGCTGCATGGTAACTTCATCAATGTCCTGCATTCCGGTTTCATATTTTTGAAACACAGTAATCTGATCAATCAATTCCTGATAGTCGGCAATATTGATTTTTTCGCCATTAACCACTGCCACAGTCTCTCTCGACTGTTGGAAAAAAGTAGATCCCTGGGTCAGAAAGTCCCCGATGATGAAAGACAGGAGAGCGACTCCCACCACTACAATTAATAATACTCCTTTACTTCTGATCTTTTCTAACGTTGCCATTTCGCGAACTTAAAATGTGTTTTATTACTGACGATTTTTACTTGTTTTTTTGAGGGCACGAATATACGAAATTAATTTTAACTGCCCAAAATTAACCTTATTAATTCAATTCTATTGTTGGTTACCTTAACGCATCTTACCGTAAAGTTCTCAATATGAATGAGTTCATTGAGTTTTGGAAAGTGCTGGTGGTGATGGAGAATAAATCCTGCTATGGTTTCGTACTCATCTGATTCAGGTATATTTAAATCAAATTTTGAATTTGCATGTTCTACTTCCATTCTTCCGGATAGCAAATATTCATATTCTGAAAGTTGTTTGGCGATGTATTCCCGGTTATCGTGCTCGTCTTCAATCTCCCCGAAAATTTCTTCGAAAATATCTTCCAGGGTAATGATGCCATCGGTGCCTCCATGCTCATCCACTACCACGGCTATGCTTTTTTTCTGAGTCATAAACAACTTCATCAGTTTGTGTGCCGACATGTTTTCAGGCACAATAGGAATTTGTTTGATGTAGTTTCGCCAGTCGTTCTGATGACTGAACATTTCAGAAGAGTGTATATAACCAACAATATTATCAATATCTTCCCTGAAAATCGGAATTTTTGAGTAACCTGTTTCAATGAAGGTTTGACGAAGAATTTCCGGACTTGTGGAATATTCAAGAGCAACAATTTCGGTACGGGGAACCGAGCAATCGCGAAGCCGTACTTTAGAGAAGTCAAGAGCATTTTGAAAAAACTGAACCTCCTGATTGATTTCAGATGGGCTATTTCCGCCTTCAACACTTTCCTGAATCAGGTAACTAAGATCAATACGTGAGAAAACGGTTTCTTCCTTACTATCTCCTGTTTTCTTAAATAAAATTCTTAATATTAACTGTGAGAGACGGGTACTGAACGCCGCTATCGGATACAGAGTCGTATAAGCCAATAATAAAATCCAGGAAAAGGTTTTTAACCATAAGTTGGGATTAATCCTGAAAACTGTTTTGGGTAAGAATTCTCCTGTAACCAAAACAACAATGGTTGCCAAAACAGTTTGAAGAGCTGTAATAAGAAATTGATTGCCCAAAGGTGAGAGAACCGGCTCCAATAGCCTCGCCATCAGTAGCCCGTATACAACAAGTGTGATGTTATTTCCCACCAACATGGTAGAAATAAATTGCTGTGGATTTTTGTAGAATATATTTAAAATGGCTGAACTGAGGCTTTTTTGTTTTTTTTCCAGCTCAAACCTCAGTTTATTCGACGATACAAATGCAATCTCCATCCCTGAGAAGAAGGCGGAGAATACCAGCGAAATAAGAATGTAAACGATAGTGTTCAAGTGTTGTGTTTCTGTATTCAGCATGCAAAGATACGGAAAGTTCGAACAAAACCGGACAGAAAAAATATAAAATTAATTTTGTCAGAATAAAAAATTGCAGTACCTTTGCAGTCGCTTTTCAAAAAACGATTCAGTAGCTCAGCAGGTAGAGCACATCCCTTTTAAGGATGGGGTCCTGGGTTCGAGCCCCAGCTGGATCACTCTTTATTTGACAAGCACTTGTGTTGATTCAGTAGCTCAGCAGGTAGAGCACATCCCTTTTAAGGATGGGGTCCTGGGTTCGAGCCCCAGCTGGATCACGTATTTGGAAAGTATGGTCGACCGGTTGGTTGACCATTTTTTTAGAATGAAGGAGGATGAAGCTCTGAAACAACTCAGGAATGCTGCTTATGGAATTTTATTTTTCAGAGTTTCAATCCAACTGTAACATTCACTATACCCCCCTGATTCGAAAAGTCGCTCAGCTGATCCAATACCGGAATTCCTTTGCTAATGGTGTACCGAATATCGGTAGTAATAAAATCGAATATGTCGATTCCGGCTCCCAATTGATAGTTGATATTCCCGGTTGAAAATCCCCCTGCATCACTTTCCAACTTGTGGGTATAAAGCGCTCCACCCGAAACATGCAAACTGAACAGCCCAATATCCAGAAACTTAATGCCTGCATGCAAGGGTATGCGTAAGTATTTGTTGTTGTCGCGTATGCCTTGTTCATTGGTGAAATTCTGAACGGAATACATTAACTCAGGTTGAATGTAAAACCTTTTTCCAAATTGCATAAATAATCCTACCTGATTGTTGCCCTCCAGCTGGCCAATAATTTCTTCGCCGGAAGGTAAATTGTTAATGTCTGCATTCAGGTCGAGCCCTAATTTTGGACCAACCTTGAAATAGTTTTTTTTATTGTTTTGTCCGTACAGAACAAAAATACTTGTTAGCAGAATCGCAGAAATTAATATTCGGAAATTCATATTTGTTTGACTGTATAAATGATTACTAATCACTATCAGCTTCCAAAATTACAATAATTAATTGACCAGTAAATGAAAAAGACGATTTTTTTTAAAATAATTTTTATAAGAAAAAATTATGCTTTACTTTTGTACAACTAAAAAACGAATTAATTGTAAATTGTTAAACGTTTGTACTCAAAGGCTTTCGTTTTTGCCGGCATTTGTAAATGCAGTTTTTGAAGCTTAAAGCAAACGATCAGAATAACTAAAAACTAGTTTATGAATACAAAACTTCAGGAGTTAACGGAGAAAATTTACCTCGAAGGGGTAGAAAAAGGTCAGTCGGAAGCCGCTATCATAGTGGCCAAAGCGAACGCCGAAGCGGTAGAAATTATTGCTAAGGCAGAGGCTGAAGCTGCTTCCCTGGTAGCATCGGCAAAAGAAAAAGCCGACGAACTGACACGTAATACCCGGGCAGAACTCAAACTTTTTGCAAATCAGATGGTAAATGCCCTGAAAACCGAAGTCACTGACCTAGTGTGTGGAGGTGTTGTTTCGGAAGCTGTGAAGGCTGCTGTTACCGACAAAGACTTTATGCAAAAAGTGATGTTGACCTTTGTGCAAAACCTTGCTCAGGGTCAGGAAGTGCATATTGAAGCCAAACAGGCAGCTGCACTGACCGATTATTTTATGGCCCATGCTAAACAGCTTTTGAATCAGGGTATTACTATTACTGAAGTGAACAATGTGAAATCGCAATTTGTGGTAACACCCGCTGAAGGTGGTTATAAACTAACCTTTGGTGAAGAGGAATTTGTAGCTTTCTTCAGGGAATTCCTGCGCCCCAAACTGGTTGAAATGTTGTTTAACAGCTAATAGCCTCTGCTCATGAATTATTACTGCCTCGTTGCCGGCCTGCCGGACTTAAGGATGGACGATACCAAAGGACTGGTGGAACCGGCAGAACTTATTGCCGAAATTGTTCCCCAGCTGAGCCCCGACGATCGTCAGCTCCTGAGGTTGCTCATGGCCGGATACGATAACCGTAACTTTCTGACCTTTCTGAATAATAAGGATGCACAATTGGATGCGTCGGGCGAGCTGACGCACGACGATTGGGCGCAGCTGGTAAAACTAATGGAGGAGACCGATCATCCTTCCGATAGTCGTTTGCTACCGTATTGGGTCGATTACTACCACCTCAATCAGGAGGAAGAAATTGATGCAAAAGGAATTACCCGGGAAGATTACATGTCGGGCCTGTACTACAGCTACGCCATGAAAACCGAAAACCGCTTTTTAAAACAATGGTTCGAGTTCAATCTGAATCTCAATAACCTACTCATCGCTATCCTGTGTCGCAACTACGATATGGATGCTTCCAAAGCAGTAGTTGGTTCCAACGAAATAGCATCTATCTTACGCACAACTCATTCCCGTGATTTTGGTATTTCAGGCATGTTCGATCAGCTTGAGCTGGTGATGCGTATTGCTGAGGAAACCAATTTGCTTGAGCGGGAGAAAAAACTCGATGCACTTCGCTGGAGCTGGCTTGAGGAGCATACATTCTTCAATTATTTTACAGTGGAAAAAGTGCTGGCTTTCGTTCTGAAAACCGAAATGCTGCACCGCTGGAAACTGCTTTCGTCTGAAGCGGGTGAACAGATGTTCCGCGATTTGCTGAATTCATTAAAACAAGGAGTGAAACTACAAGAATAATCAACATAGAATGTCAACAAAAGGAATTGTTAAAGGGATTATTTCCAATCTGGTAACCGTGGAAGTTGACGGGCCGGTGTCGCAGAATGAAATCGCGTATATTCAACTGGGTTCGTCGCGTCTGATGGCTGAAGTGCTGAAAGTGACCGGCAACAAGGCTTTCGTGCAGGTGTTTGAAAGCACCCGTGGATTGAAAGTGGGAAATGAGGTCGAGTTTAACGGCCACATGCTCGAGGTTACGCTTGGTCCGGGCTTACTGTCGCGTAACTACGACGGTTTGCAGAACGACCTTGATAGATTGACGGGTATTTTTCTTCAGCGTGGAGAATATAACTTCCCGCTGGATACTGAAAAACGTTGGAAATTTACACCTATCGCTTCGAAAGGTGATACAGTGGTAGCCGGTTCGTGGCTGGGTGAAGTGGATGAAAACTTCCAGCCGCATAAAATTATGGTGCCTTTTGCATTTGAAGGGACGTTTACCGTTAAATCGGTGGTGCCTGCGGGCGAATATACCATTATGGACAAGGTTGCAGTAATTACTGATGCCGATGGTAACGATATTGAACTGAACATGATTCAGAAATGGCCGGTGAAAAAGGCGATCAATGTTCATGCTGAAAAGCCCCGTCCGTTTAAATTGCTCGAAACAGGCGTGCGCACCATCGATACTGCCAACCCCATTGTGGAAGGTGGTACCGGATTTATCCCCGGTCCTTTTGGAACAGGTAAAACGGTATTGCAGCATGCTATTTCGAAACAGGCCGAAGCCGATATCGTAATCATTGCTGCCTGTGGCGAACGTGCCAATGAGGTGGTGGAAATTTTCGTGGAATTCCCCGAACTGGAAGATCCGCATACCGGCCGCAAGCTCATGGAGCGTACAATTATTATTGCCAATACGTCGAACATGCCTGTGGCTTCGCGTGAAGCTTCAGTGTATACTGCCATGACCATCTCGGAATATTACCGTGCCATGGGATTGCGCGTATTGATGATGGCTGACTCTACTTCCCGCTGGGCACAGGCGCTGCGTGAAATGTCGAACCGCATGGAAGAGCTTCCCGGACAGGATGCTTTCCCGATGGACCTTTCAGCTATTATTGCTAACTTTTACTCCCGCGCGGGCTATGTGTATCTCAAAAATGGAAAAACAGGATCGATTACATTTATCGGAACGGTTTCACCTGCAGGTGGTAACCTGAAGGAACCGGTAACTGAAAGTACAAAAAAGGCTGCCCGCTGTTTTTACGCACTGGAGCAGAATCGTGCCGACCGTAAACGCTATCCTGCTGTAAATCCTATTGATAGCTACTCCAAATACATCGAATATCCTGAATTTGAAGAATATATTTCGAAGCGAATCTCTCCCGACTGGACTTCAAAAGTGAACGATATGAAGACGATTCTTCAGCGTGGTAAAGAAGTTCAGGAACAAATTAACATCCTGGGTGATGACGGTGTTCCGGTAGATTACCACATTACCTTCTGGAAATCAGAAGTTATCGACTTTGTAATCCTGCAACAGGATGCATTTGACAAAATCGACTCGGTATGTCCCATCGAACGCCAGAAATACATGCTCGATTTGGTGATGGATATTTGCGATTCGAACTTCGAATTCAATGGTTTTATGCAGGTTATGGATTACTTCAAACGGGTAATCAACGTATGCAAACAAATGAACTACTCCGCTTTTGAAACGGATCAGTTTAAGAAATACGAATCGGAGTTGAAGGAAATTCTTGCAGAACGTAAAAAATAAGAAAACGCAATGGCAACAAAAGCATTTCAGAAAATATATACAAAGATTACCCGCATCACTAAGGCAACCTGTTCGCTGAATGCCTCAGGTGTGGGTAATGAGGAACTGGCAACAGTTAATGGAAAACTGGCACAGGTGGTGAAGATTGAGGGCGAAGAAGTTACACTTCAGGTGTTTGAAGGTACCGAAGGGATTCCTACCAATGCCGAAATCGTATTCCTGGGCAAAGCGCCTTCATTGAAAGTAAGCGATCAGCTGGCCGGTCGTTTCTTTAACTCTTTTGGTGATCCCATCGATGGAGGTCCGGCAGTGGAAGGTGACGAACGCGAAATTGGTGGCCCATCGGTGAATCCGGTGCGCCGTCAGCAACCTTCGCAGCTTATTGCGACCGGTATTGCCGGTATCGATTTGAATAACACGCTTGTATCCGGACAGAAAATTCCGTTTTTTGCCGACCCCGACCAGCCGTTTAACGAGGTAATGGCCAATGTGGCCCTTCGTGCAAAAGCAGATAAAATTGTGCTCGGCGGAATGGGGCTTACTAACGACGACTACCTTTATTTTAAAAATGTATTTAACAATGCAGGAGTACTCGACCGTATCGTTAGTTTTGTAAATACTACCGAAAATCCTCCGGTGGAGCGTCTGTTGATTCCCGATATGGCACTTACTGCAGCCGAATATTTTGCAGTGGATAAGAACGAAAATGTGTTGGTGCTACTCACCGACATGACTTCTTATGCCGATGCACTTGCTATTGTGTCGAACCGTATGGACCAGATTCCTTCGAAAGATTCGATGCCCGGATCGCTGTATTCCGACTTGGCCAAGATTTACGAAAAGGCAGTTCAGTTCCCGGCAGGTGGTTCAATAACTATTATTGCAGTTACAACCCTTTCGGGCGGCGATATTACGCATGCCATACCTGATAATACTGGTTATATCACTGAAGGTCAGCTCTTCCTTCGTCGTGACTCGGATGTAGGTAAGGTAATTGTTGACCCGTTCCGTTCACTTTCACGACTTAAACAGCTGGTTATCGGTAAGAAAACCCGTGAGGACCATCCTCAGGTAATGAATGCTGCCGTTCGCTTGTTTGCCGATGCTGCAAATGCGAAAACCAAACTGGAAAACGGTTTCGACCTTACCGACTACGATGAGCGTACTCTTTCGTTTGCTAAGGATTATTCGGAGCAGTTGCTGGCAATTGATGTAAATATCGATACCACACAGATGCTGGACGTTGCCTGGAACTTGTTTAAAACGCATTTTAAACAAACTGAAGTAAGTCTTAAGCAGGAATTGGTTGAAAAGTACTGGAAATAAAACAAATTATGGCTATACAGTTTCAATACAATAAAACATCGCTGCAGTCGCTCGAAAAAAACCTGAAAATGCGTGTAAGAGCACTTCCTACCATAAAGAATAAGGAAAGTGCGCTGCGTATGGAGGTGAAGCGTGCGAAGGATGATATTCGTCGTTTGGAGCAGGAACTGGAACAAAAGATAGCTTCGTACGATACCATGATTGCGCTGTGGGGCGAATTTGATACCACTTTACTAGCGGTGAAGGATGTAAAAATGAGTGTCCGCAAAATTGCAGGTGTTCGTATTCCTCTGCTCGATGAAGTGATTTACGAAACCCGGCCCTATAGTATGTTCAATTCTCCTAAATGGTATCCCGATGGGTTGGCATTATTGAAAGAACTGGCCCAGGTAGGAATCGAACAGGTTTTTGCAGCCCGTAAGCTCGATTTGCTGGAATATGCCCGCAAAAAAACAACTCAGAAGGTAAATCTTTTCGAGAAAGTGCAGATTCCGGGCTATGAGGATGCCATTTTGAAGATCAAGCGTTTCATGGAAGATGAGGAAAATTTGTCGAAGTCGTCGCAAAAGATTGTAAAAACACGTCAGCAAAGACTTAAAGAGGAGGTTGCCGTATGATAGTTCCGATGCGAAAATATTCATTCCTGGTATATCACAAAAACTACCCTGAATTTCTGGATGCTATCCGGGAGATTGGGGTTTTACACGTGATTGAAAAGCAGGAAGGTGTCGCCGAAAATCAGACGTTGAACGAACAACTTCAACTGATGACCCGCATACGTATGGCTCAGCGAATGCTCAAGAGCTATATTTCAGATGAAAAGTTATTGGTACCCGTTTCATCGGAAACCAACGGAGCAGAAGTGCTTGCTGAAACTGAATCCAGGTTGAGTAATATTGAAACCCTGCACCAGAAACTTCAGCTGACCGACAGGGAATGGGAGCGTATGGAAATGTGGGGCGCTTTTTCTCCTGAGTTAATTCAAAAGCTGGCCAACGAAGGTTATGTGCTACATTTTTATAGTTGTAATACCCGAAAATTCAATCAGGAGTGGGAAGCGAATTATCCTGTTTTTGAAATCGATACAGTAGGTACCACCCGCTATTTTGTAGTTTTAACAGCTCCCGGTGTACAGCCCGATATCGATGCCGATCCGGTAAAACTCTCCGATCGCAATGCAGTTGAAATTGCAGCTGAGAAGGATGAGATTCGTCAGCAAATTGTAGACGAAAAGAAAGAACTTGAAAACTTCGCACTCAAGGCTCAGCCTTCGCTGGAATGGTACCAGCGTCAGGTGAACGGAGAAATTGATTTTTCACGTGTGATGCTTAATACCCGTAAAGAAGCCGATGAGAAAGTGATGTTGCTGGAAGGCTGGAGTCCGGTAGAAAAAGCAGAAGAACTGGAAGCCTATCTCGAAAAGTCCGGAGTTTACTATGAAGCAAGTGAACCCGATGCTGTTGAGCCTGTGCCGGTTAAGCTTAAAAATGGGAAGTTTGCAGCTTTGTACGAAAGTATAGGGGAACTTTACGATTTGCCAAATTACCGGGAAATCGACCTTACTCCTTTCTTTGCACCCTTCTTTATGTTGTTTTTCGGTCTATGTTTGGGAGATGCGGCTTATGGTTTGTTGATGGTTGTAGCTGCCCTTTATTTCAGGGCAAAAGCAAAGCCAACGATGAAGCCGGTATTTACGCTTGCTACCTGGCTGGGAGTTTCGACTGTCATTTTGGGAGTGATAAGCGGTACCTTTATGGGTTTCAATCTTATTGAAGCCGATATAGCCTGGCTTGAACAATTCAAGGTTATTATGCTGAATCCCGATGAATTGTTCAATGTAGCACTTGTATTAGGTGCTGTACAAATAATATTCGGAATGCTGATTCGTACAGCTGGTTCTATCCGTCGTTTCGGAGTGGGTGCTTCGCTTTC
>JAVFAG010000020.1:0-12529 GCA_034002585.1 Paludibacter sp. | reverse complement strand
GGATTCTTAGGTTACTTCCTTCTTCAGACTCACCTGACACCTGATATGACCTGGGGTGCTGCTGCCGCAGTTTTTGGCGCCAGCCTAATGCTTGCACTTACCGGATTGCTTTCAGCTATCCGTCAGGGACAGGTTTGTGCCAACGGTATTGCCGGTATTGGTTCGGGATACGATGTGTTTGGTAAAAGTATGATTCTGGCGGTATTCCCCGAGTTGTATGCCATCGTATCGCTTGCCGGTGTATTTATGATCGGAAACGCTATCTGAAAATAGAGCGAAATATGTTAAGAAGCTCAAACGTACATCCCGTTTGAGCTTTTTAAGTTTGCAGATCGCTGAAAATAAACTATTTTTGCGTGCTGCAACAAAGGCAATTTCATTCGATTAACAGACACAGATTACGATACAATTAATTACATGAGTGCAAGTTCCGACAAATGGAAACAGTTTCTCCAGAAAATGCGGTTTAAGTACCGGATTTCCATTTTGAACGAAAATACCCTGGAAGAGGCCTGGCACGTCAGGCTTTCCCGTCTTAAAGTATATATGTATGCTTCTCTGTTTCTGTTGATTACATTTTCGCTGCTTACCCTTTTGATTATTTATACTCCAATTAAATACTACCTTCCGGGATACAATGGCGTTGATGGACGATCCGAGATTATTTCACAGTCAATGCAAATCGATTCGCTTCTTACTCAAATGAATTACCAGTCGACTTACCTTGAGGTACTCAAGACCATCATAGCAGGAAATGTGGTGGAGGACTCGCTGGTGCGTAACGATTCAATCGGATTGAAAGAGCGCGCCGAATTGATGATGGAAAAAGCGAAAGCTGAAAAGGAGTTTACTGATGAGTACGAACGACAGGAGAAGTTTAATCTCTCAGCTCCGGTAGCCCGGGAAGGAGAGCCGGTGCTTGTATTTTTTAAACCGGTTCAGGGCGTAATATCTTCGGAGTTTGATGCACGTGAGAAAAAGTTCGGAATTTCGGTGCTGACAACTTTCAACGAAGCAGTAGTAAGTGTTTTGCCGGGAACTGTACTGTTTGCTGGCTTTACTGTGGAATACGGATGGATTATTTCTGTACAACATGCCAACGATTATGTTTCGGTATATAAAAACAACAATACCTTGTTACGTAAAAGTGGTGATCAGGTAAAGGCGGGAGAAGTTCTTGGTTTTACCGGCGAAAATCCTGACCAAAAAACAGGTAAGCATTTTATCTTTGAACTTTGGAAAAATGGTCATCCGGTGAATCCGGAAGAAGTCATTATTTTTTAATGCTATTCTGAACTAAAATTGAAAACACTTAAAAAGAATATCGCTATTCTGGGTTCTACGGGCTCTATTGGCACTCAGGCCCTGGAAGTGATTGAGGCAAACCCGGAGTATTTTTCGGCGTATGTGTTAACTGCAGGTTCGAATGTGGAACTGTTGATTGAGCAGTGCCGGCGTTTTGAACCGGAAATGGCTGTAATTGCTGATGAATCGAAATATGCCCTTCTCAAAGAGGCTTTGAGGGATTTTCCGGTAAAAGTGTTTGCCGGTGCCGATGCTATTGCACAAGTTGCTGAACTGGATGTGGTGGATATTGTGTTGACTGCAATGGTGGGTTATTCCGGTTTGAAACCGACCATTCATGCTGTAAAAGCCGGTAAAACCATTGCCCTGGCCAACAAGGAAACGCTGGTCGTGGCTGGTGAGCTTATCAACGATCTGTGTCAGCAATACAATGCTTCCATTATTCCTGTAGATTCCGAACATTCAGCTATCTTTCAATGTCTTACCGGTGAAAGTGCTGTGTCAGTGGAGCAACTAATTCTCACTGCCTCGGGTGGACCTTTTCGTACCCTGAGCCGTGAAGAACTGGAATTTGTAACCCCTCAGCAGGCACTTAAACATCCCAATTGGGACATGGGAGCCAAAATTACCATCGACTCGGCCAGTATGATGAACAAGGGCTTTGAAGTGATGGAGGCTAAATGGTTATTTGGTGTGGATGCTTCCCGTATTCAGGTAGTGGTTCATCCTCAATCGATTATACATTCGATGGTGCAGTTTCGCGATGGTTCTATCAAAGCGCAGCTGGGACTTCCCGATATGAAATTGCCGATTCAATATGCATTTACCTATCCCGACCGACTGGCAACCAACTTCCCCCGCCTCGATTTTGCATTGTATCCGCAATTTACATTCGAACAACCCAATCCTGAGAAGTTTCGAAACCTTGCGTTTGCTTATTATGCACTTGAAAAAGCAGGAAATATGCCTTGTATTCTGAATGCTGCCAACGAAGTTGTTGTGGCTGCATTTTTGAAAAATCAAATTGGCTTCCTTCAAATGAGTGATAGTATAGAGGAGGTAATGGATGCCTGTTCATTTATCCTTCATCCCACCTACGACGATTATGTGTCGACGGATAAAGAAGCCCGCCGCATCGCCGCAGAATTTATTCAAAAAAAATAATTTAAATAATAATGGAGACTTTTTTAATCAGAGCGTTGCAGCTCATCCTGAGTTTATCAATATTGGTAGTATTGCACGAATTCGGGCATTTTTTCTTTGCCCGCCTTTTTAAAGTCAGAGTCGAGAAATTCTACATGTTTTTCAATCCGGGTCGTTCGTTGATTCGTGCCAAACGGATCAATGGTAAATGGCAGGCTAAACTTTTTGCACCCAATGTTCCTGCTAATGAGCGCCAACGACTCAACAGTGAGGGAATTGGAATGGTGGATGCCAAGGGGAAACCGGTGATGGAGCCCATTCCGTTGAGTGAATTACCGGAAGGCGACTGGCGCAAGTATCCCGATGCTACTGAGTGGGGGATAGGCTGGCTACCATTGGGTGGCTATTGTAAAATTGCCGGCATGATCGATGAATCGATGGATAAAACCCAGATGATGCAGGAGCCCGAACCCTGGGAGTACCGCTCGCGCCCGGTTTGGCACCGTTTGCCAATTATTATCGGTGGGGTAGTGGTAAACTTTATCCTGGCGCTAATTATTTATTCGGCAGTTTTATTTACCTGGGGACAGGAATACCTGCCTTTTAAAAATGCTCATTACGGTTTTCAGTTTTCATCCACCATGGTCGAAAGCGGCTTTCGTCAGGGTGATAAGATTGTGAGCGTGGATGGTGAACCAGTAATTGACCGCGCTGAATTTATTGAGAAAATTCTGATTGATGGTCTTCGTAATGTAACGGTTGCCCGCGATTCGCAACAAATCGAACTACGACTGCCGGCCGATTTTGCACAACGTATTTTGGCTGCTGAGGAGTTAAACCTGATATCCATTCGATATCCTTTTGTGATAGATGAAGTGCAGCCGGGGAGTCAGGCTGAAAAAGCAGGATTAGTAAATGGTGACAGTATTATCGGAATAAATAATAAGCCGATGGCAATTTTCCAGGATATCACCGAAGAGATCGACAAGTATGCATCCACAGAGGTAATAGTGCAGCTGGTGCGTAATGATTCGGTACTGACGATACCTGTTACCCTGGATGAAAATGCCCGTTTCGGAGTGTCGCTAAAACCACTCTTTCATTTCTTTAAGACCGAAAAGATTGAATACGGATTTTTTGACGCAATACCTGCTGGCATTAATTTGGGTTGGGAAACGCTGGTAAGTTATGTGAAACAGTTTAAACTGGTATTTACCAAAGAAGGTTCGAAGCAAATCGGTGGATTTGGCAGTATTGGTAAAATGTTTCCCCAGGTGTGGGACTGGCAGGTATTCTGGACCATGACTGCGCTTCTCTCGATCGTGTTGGCTTTCATGAACTTCCTTCCTATTCCCGGCCTCGATGGTGGTCATGTGATGTTTATTATTTACGAAATGATTACAGGAAAGAAACCCGGCGATAAGTTTTTGGAATATGCTCAAACAGCCGGTATGATTTTACTTTTTGGCCTGTTGATTTTTGCTAACGGAAACGACATTTTTAAGGCTTTTTTCAAATAGCAAATGTTAAATCTAAAATTCCATAACAATATTCAGAAATTCAAATGTTAATTTGTATCTTTGTGATGTTTTTGTGAAACTAAATAATAATCAATCAATAATTTAACAACGACTCTGTATGAAAAAACAACTAGTATTTGCTCTCTCTTTGATGGTAGCTGTACTGTTCAGTTCCTGTAAGAACCTGAGCGACCTCGATCCTTCGCTTTTTACCAGCACTCCCAATCCGCTGGAGACAAAAGCCGGTAAGGTTAATGCTACCGTTACTGGTACCTTCCCTGTGAAGTATTTCCAGAAGAACGCTGTTGTAACCGTTACTCCGGTCATCCGCATGAGCAATGGCCAGTCGGTTAAAGGTACTCCCTCTGTATTCCAGGGCGAAAAAGTGGTAGGTAACGACAAAGTTATCTCGTATAAAGCCGGTGGTTCGTATTCAATGAACGTATCTTTCGACTATGTTCCTGAAATGGCTGTTTCGGAACTTTATCTCGAATTTGATGTGGTGGCCAAAAAGAAAAGCTACCAGCTTACTCCTGTAAAAGTTGCTGATGGTGTTATAGCTACTTCAGAATTGGCACAGAAAAAATTCAAAGGTTCAACAGGCGCGGTTATAATCAAGGATCAGTTTGTACGCGATATCATGCAAATGACTGAAGCCGACATTCTCTTCCTTATCCAACAGTCGACAGTGCGTAGCTCAGAAGTGAAAGGTGAGGATATTAAAGCAATGACTGCAAAAATTATCGAAGCCCGTGATGCAATGAATAAGTCGGTTGAAAGCCTTCAGATTTCAGCGTATGCTTCTCCTGATGGAGCTACCGATTTGAATACTCAGCTGGCCGAACGTCGTCAGAAAGAAACTGAACGTTTTCTGAATGCTGAATTGAAGAAAATCAAGTCGCCACTTACTGTTGAATCGCGTTTTACTCCCGAAGACTGGGATGGTTTCCAAAAGTTGATGGAAAAATCAAATATACAGGATAAGGAATTGATTCTGCGTGTATTATCAATGTACACCGATCCAGAACAGCGTGAACGTGAAATTAAAAATATCTCGGCTGCATTCAAACAAATCGCCGATGAAGTACTTCCCCAGTTGCGTCGTTCGCAGTTGAAACTGTTGGTAAAGGTTACCGGAAAATCGGACAATGAGATTGCTGAACTTGCAAAATCGAATCCATCAGCATTAACTGTCGAAGAATTGCTTTATGCAGCCACGCTTACTGAAAAAGCCGATGAAAAACAGGCAATCCACAAGAAGGTGGCTGAATTGTTCCCCAACGAAATCCGTGCTTACAACAACATGGGCCAGGTATGCTACCAGATGGGTAATATCGACAATGCTGAGAAATCGTTCGCAAAAGCACTTACTATCGATCCACGCAATGCCGATGCTAACTACAATGCCGGACTGGTTGCTCTGGCCAAAGGTGATCTTGCCAAAGCTGAAACGTATTTTGCAAATGCTGCCGGCACCAATGGTAACCTGAAAAATGCATTTGGTACCTATTACCTGGCAACTGGTGATTATTCGAAAGCTAAATCGTCGATGTTGGGTGTGAATACCAACAATGCCGCACTGTTGCAGATTCTGAATAAAGAATACAATGCAGCTAAGAACACCCTGGCATCTGTTGAAGCTCCGGATGCAATGACCTCTTACCTTGCCGCTGTAGTAGCTGCCCGTACCAACGATAAAGATGGTGTTTACAGCAACCTGAAAGCTGCAGTGGCCAAAAAGAAAGAATGTGCTGCTAAGGCTGCTAAGGATCTGGAGTTTGCAAAATACTGGAACGAAAGTGCTTTCAAAGCCATCGTTCAATAAGTAAATCCCGATCGTTTTACTTCAGCATCCGGCATTGGTTTCAGTGCCGGATGCTTTGTTTTTACGGCATTCAATAAAAAATCAAAAGATATTTTTCACAAAGCAGAGATTGATGTATCTTTGCCTTTTAAATTTAAACTAATTTTTTAGCGTGAAGAAGAGAATTAAAGACCTTGAAAACGAACAAATTGTAAAGAATATTGTTGAAGGTATACAAGAAAGGAAAGGTAAAGAAATCGTTGTTGTAGATATGAATCGCCTGAAAGAAGCACCCTGCTCTTATTTTGTTATATGTGAAGGTGATTCAACAGTGCATGTAAATGCCGTTGCTCATTCGATACAGGAATATGTGCAGGAAAAAATTCAGGTAAAGCCTTATGCAGCTGATGGTTTCGAAAATGCTGAATGGATAGCGATGGACTATGGCCAGATTATCGTTCATGTATTTCAGCGTCATGCGCGTCAGTACTACGATATTGAACACTTGTGGGCCGATGCCGATCTGCAGAAAATCGAAAATTTAAATTAAGTGTATTTTTAATGGAACAGAACAATAACACTACTCCTGGTAATTCAAATCCTAATTCGTCTCCCAAACCTACCGGAAAAGGCCCCAAATTTAATGTGTCCTGGGTATATGGCATCGTTATAACAGTTATGCTGGGATGGTATTTCTTCGGCGACACCAGTGCTGTAAAGACCATCAATTCCTATCCTGCATTTAAGCAATATGTAGAACTGGGATACATTGAAAGTATTGAGGTGTATGCTGCCAAAAACCAGGTTGAAGCTGTAGTGGAAGACAGTGTGGCTACTTTGAAAGAAGTGTTTGGGACGAACTATAAGGCTTTCGAGAAGGATCGACGCATCCGGGTGAATATTCCCAGTGCAGATAAATTTGATGAGTTTATAGCCACCAGTGGTGTTGAAAATGTTGCCTACAAGGATGATCGCAATTATTTTGAGATATTTCTGGTAAGTATCCTTCCATTTATGTTATTGATTGGCTTCTTCGTATTCATGTCGCGCCGAATGTCGGGGCAAATGGGAGGTGGAGGTGCCGGTGGCATTTTTAATGTTGGCAAATCGAAGGCTCAGCTGTTTGATAAAGGAAATACCAATAATAAGATTACATTTAAGGATGTGGCTGGTTTGGCTGGTGCTAAACAGGAAATTGAGGAGATTGTTGCCTTCCTGAAGAATCCGGGTAAATATACTGAACTGGGTGGGAAAATTCCAAAAGGGGCGCTGCTGGTAGGCCCTCCGGGTACCGGTAAAACCTTGCTGGCTAAAGCTGTTGCCGGTGAGGCCGATGTGCCATTTTTCTCTATGTCGGGTTCCGACTTTGTGGAAATGTTTGTAGGAGTTGGTGCATCACGCGTTCGTGACTTGTTCCGCCAGGCCAAGGAAAAGTCTCCCTGTATCATTTTTATTGATGAAATTGACGCTGTGGGCCGCGCTCGCGGTAAAAATCCGAATATGGGCAGTAATGATGAGCGTGAAAATACGCTGAATCAGCTACTTACCGAGATGGATGGTTTCGGATCGAACAGTGGCGTTATTATTCTTGCTGCTACCAACCGCGCTGATATTCTCGATAAAGCCTTGTTGCGTGCCGGACGATTCGACAGGCAAATTCATGTTGACCTGCCGGATGTTCACGAACGCAAGCAAATTTTCAATGTTCACCTTCGTCCGATTAAAATCAACGAAACGGTGGATGTGAACTTCCTGGCTAAACAAACGCCTGGTTTTTCGGGTGCCGATATTGCAAACGTATGTAACGAAGCGGCCCTGATAGCTGCCCGTAAAGGCAAATCATTTGTTGAAAAACAGGATTTTCTGGATGCAGTCGACCGTATTATCGGTGGGTTGGAAAAGAAAACAAAAATTATTACTCAGTCTGAAAAGAAATCGATTGCATATCACGAAGCGGGTCATGCTACCATTAGCTGGATGCTAGAACATGCCAGTCCGTTGGTGAAGGTCACCATTGTTCCGCGTGGAGAAGCTCTTGGCGCTGCCTGGTATCTCCCTGAAGAACGTCAGCTTACGGTACGTGAACACCTGCTCGATGAAATGTGTGCTACACTTGGTGGGCGTGCTGCCGAGGAAGTATTCCTACATCAGATTTCAACAGGAGCCATCAACGACCTTGAAAGAGTGACAAAACGGGCGTATGCTATGGTGGCGTATTTTGGAATGAGCGAACAGCTTCCAAACCTGAGTTATTACGACTCAACGGGTAATTCCGATTATGGATTTACAAAGCCCTACAGCGAGAAAACAGCTGAGTTAATTGATGCTGAGGCGAAGCAGATTGTAGCAGAGCAATACGCAAGGGCTAAACAAATTTTACTCCAAAATGCTGAAGGTCACGAGCAATTGTCAAACTTATTGCTTGAGCGTGAAGTCATTTTTTCGGAAGACCTGGAAGCGATCTTTGGAAAACGGCCGTGGGCTTCGCGTCACGATGAGTTGATTCTTCAGAATGGTGATGAAGTAGAGGCTGCAGAAATGCCGGCACTTGAAGTGCCACAGGATTCAATTGATGCAAATCCTCATAAAGATGATACAACCATCTCATAATACCAGTTCCCGGGATAAAATTCTTTCAGCAGTCCGTAAAATACAACAACGGACTGTTGTTGTTTCCGACAACTATCGTCCGGAGGATGTGTTCTTTCAACCGGAAGACTTGCTGGCTGTATTTAAAGATGAAGTAGAGGCGGTTGCCGGTCAATGTAACGTTTTTAGTTCCGATGTTGAATTATATGCTTCAATAGCTGAACTAGTGAGCGAACGAAATTGGGAGTACCTGGTTACTGCTGACACTACCATTGCAGCAAACCTGAATAACTCAGGCATTGCAGTACGATCGCCGGGAAACGATGTACGTTCTATGCCTGCTGCGATTACTTCCTGCGAAGCCTTGGTAGCCCGCACAGGAAGTGTGGTGATGAGTAGCCGCCCTGAATTGGGACGTCAGCTTTATGCCTTTGCACCTGTTCACCTGGTAGTTGCTACCTTCGACCAGCTGGTTGCTTTCCCCGAAGATGCGCTTGGTTTGTTACAGAAACGCTATTCTGACGGGCTCCCGGCTGCGGTTACTTTTGTTACCGGCCCGAGTCGTACCGCCGATATCGAGAAAACTTTAGTGCTGGGTGCTCATGGTCCGAAAGAATTGCTTATCTTTGTTCTGAAGACTAAGGATGAGTAACCCAATCAATCTTCTGAACCATGAGTAATTTTCTTCAACGTACCCTGAGCGGATTCTTTTTTGTTCTTATTATCATTGGTTCTATCCTTTGGAATCAATTTTCGTTTGCCGCGGTATTTGCTCTCATTACCGGCTGGACAGTGTACGAATTTCATAAACTTACCAACCAGCATCATCAGATTGATGTGTTGCCTTTGGCAGGTATTGTTGGCGCAGTATTACTTTTCGCTATCTCATTTTTTTATGCTTCCGGGCTTATTATCTATCCCGGATTTTCGGTTTACGGACTCTATGTGGTTGCAGTGCTGGTCGTTGAACTTTATCGGAAAAAAGAAAATCCGGTGAACAACTGGGCATACTTCCTGTTGGGTCAGGTAATTATTGCTTTGCCTTTTTCTCTGCTCAGCTTTATTTTATTTATTGAATCGTATAATCCACTCATCCTGATTGCTGTATTCGCAACTATTTGGGTAAACGATACCGGTGCTTACCTGGTGGGAATGACTTTTGGCAAACATCGCCTTTTCGAACGGGTATCTCCAAAGAAATCATGGGAAGGATTTATAGGGGGAGCAGTGGCTGCGCTCGCCTCAGGTTACGTATTTTCTCTTTTTATACCGGAAATCAATCTGATTCAATGGCTAATCTTTTCCGAAATTGTAGTCATTTTTGGTACATTCGGTGATTTGCTTGAATCGCTTCTGAAACGTACCGTTAATGTAAAGGACTCGGGAGATGTCATTCCCGGACACGGTGGTTTGCTCGATCGTTTCGATAGTATGCTGCTGGCTGCTCCGGCTGTTTTTATTTTCCTTAGTTTTATTTTCAACGATGCCTTACTGAACTTTTTTAAACTACTATCTTTATGAACTTTGATGCAATACGGTCGTATAACGATGATGAGATTCCAGCCGGGCTCGAACGCCTGAGTCAGAACAAACAGTTCATGAATGTGCTTTCGACGATTTATCCTCTTATTCCAAAGGATGCTCTTCGTCAGCGACTGACTTCATTTAAGTCCAAGAACGATTTTCAAAAAATAATGATTTATCCTTTTTTGCAATACCTTGAAGCAAACATGACTAAGGGTATTCATCTAAAGGGAAGAGAAAAATTGCAGGAGGGTCGCAACTATTTGTATGTGTCGAATCACCGGGATATTATTCTCGACTCAGCATTGTTATGTGCAAAATTCCTGGAAAACGGACTGGATACCGTCGAAATTGCTATTGGCGATAATTTACTTATTTTTCCATGGATTGAAGACCTGGTTCGCATCAATAAGAGTTTTATAGTACGTCGTAGTCCGGGTGCCAAGCAAATGCTCGAAAGTTCGCGCCAAATGGCCCAGTATATGAAATATATCATCAATGAAAAAGGTCAGTCTGCGTGGATAGCTCAACGTGAAGGCAGGGCAAAGGATTCGAATGACCAAACGCAGGAAAGTTTGTTGAAAATGTTTAACTTGTGTGGAGATGGTACTTTTGCAGAAAATTTATCGGAACTTCATATTTGTCCGCTGAGTATTTCCTATGAATTCGACCCCTGCGATTACCTCAAAGCTAAAGAATTTCAGCAAAAAAGAGATAATCCTGAGTTTCGTAAATCGCCACAAGACGATCTGTTGAACATGAAAACGGGCGTGATGGGTTACAAAGGGAAAGTTGTTTATACGCTTGCGGGTGAAATTAGTGAGGAAATTCAACAACTGGCAAGTACAATTACCAATCGAAATGAGTTGGTTTCGGCTACAGCTGCGCTGATTGATTCACATATTTACCGAAATTACTCTATCTTTAATGTTAATAAAATTGCTTTCGATTTGTTGGAGCAAAGCAATCGATTTGCATCGGAATACAGTCTGATGGAAAAACTGGATTTTGAAAAGTACCTGGGAAAACAAATCGAGAAGATTGACCTCGACAACAAAGATGTTGATTTTCTGATGATCAAACTTCTCGAAATGTATGCAAATCCGTTGAAAAACTATCTTTCAGTAACCCAGGATCTTCATCATTGATTTGTAGCTCTGCTCTTTAGCAAATAACTTTGTGTAGTATTCTCCGTCTTCATCCTTATCGATGATCACCAGTTTTGGAGCGGGTATCAGACAGTGTTGTATTCCGCCGAAACCGCTCAGCGATTCCTGGTATGCACCGGTGTGGAAAAATCCGATGTATTGTTCTCTGTCCTGTTGCATTTTAGGCAGGAAGATGGCATTGGAGTGTACTTCTGCATTGTAAAAATCTTCGCTGTCGCAGGTTAGACCGCCCAGGTTCACCCGTTCATATTCCGAATCCCAGTTGTTAAGTGCCAGAAATACAAAGCGCTGGTTGATAGCCCAGGTGTCGGGAAGGGTAGTCATAAACGACGAGTCGATCATGTTCCATAACTCCCGGTCGTTTTGTTTCTTTTGGTTCACGATAGAATATAACATCGCTCCACTTTCGCCAACAGTATACGACCCGAATTCAGTAAAAATATTGGGTTCTGGTATGTTATGCTGGTTACAAATAGTTTTAATCTGAGCTACGATTTCCTCGGCCATGTATTCGTAGTCGTAAGCCATGTCAAGGTGTGTCTGAATCGGGAAGCCACCTCCAATGTTGAGGCTATCGAGTTCAGGGGCCAGTTTCTTTAGCTCACAATACAGGTTAACTGCCTTGTTTAGTTCATTCCAGTAGTATGCAGTGTCTTTTACTCCGGTATTGATAAAGAAGTGAAGCATTTTGAGACCAACCTGATCATTGTTGGCAATGTAGTTGTTGTAATAGGGAATAATATCCTTATACCGGATTCCCAGACGAGAGGTATAGAAGTCAAACTTAGGTTCTTCCTCGGCAGCAATTCGAATACCTACATTGAACTTAGTTGTAAAATCCTTCAGCAACAGATCGAGTTCAAATTTATTATCCAGGATGGGTATAACGTTGGTAAAACCTTCGTTCATCAGGTTCTGAATGTTCTCAACATACTGCGGACGTTTGAAACCATTGCAAATCACATAGGTGTCTTTTTTGAAATTGCCCTGTTCATGCAGTGCTTCTATCAGGTTGATATCGAATGCTGAAGACGTTTCCACATGCACTCCGTTTTTCAGTACTTCCTCCATAACAAAGGAAAAATGAGAGCTTTTAGTGCAATAACAGTAGTGATAATCAGCATTATAGTCAACCTTTGCCATGGCAACGTTAAACATACGTCTTGCCTTTTGGATATTCTCGCCAATCTTAGGCAGATACGCAATCCGCAACGGGGTACCATATTGTTTGATGATATCCATCAGGGGCACACCAAACCATTCCAGGTCGTTGTCGACTACATTGAATTCATCGTTTGGGAATTCAAAGGATTGCTCGATCAGGTCTCTGTATTTATTTTTCATTTGAGTTGTATTGTAAAATGTAAATGACTTAGATTGATTGAATTTGTCTAATCTGGATTAGACAGATTTTGTTTTATTTTATAAAGTGGATGCAAAAGTACATATAATGTTGATATAAACCTATAGTTTTG
>JAVFAG010000019.1:0-40044 GCA_034002585.1 Paludibacter sp. | reverse complement strand
GTTCGTCGAAACCATTGTACAAGCCAAAAAATGTTTCGCGGTCGGTGTCAAAACCTTTCAAGGCTGCATTTACCGAGTAATAGGCATAATGGTTGCGGCGCTCTTTGTATTCGGTTTTGTGATAAATTACCGAATCTTCAATTTCCACCTCTCCGGTTGAAAAATTGCGTTGAAAGTTCTCCATATCAGTAGCAGCATTCCAAAGTGCCCATTCCACGAAAGAGAATATTTTCAGACTTTTTGTTTCAGTAGAATTATTTGTGAGTCGCAAGCGTTGCACTTCGGCATGTGTTTTTAGCGGCACAAAAAATAGCGCTTCGGCTTCCACGCCATTTTTTGTTCCTTTAATGGTGCTGTAATTCATGCCGTGACGACATTCGTAACTGTCGAGTTCGGTTTTGCAGGGCTTCCAACCCGGACTCCAAACCGTGCCACCATCGTTGATATAAAAATACTTACCCCCATTATCCATAGGCACATTGTTGTACCTATAACGGGTGATACGGCGGAATTTTGCATCCTTATAAAAAGAATAACCACCAGCAGTATTCGAAATTAAACTAAAAAAATCCTCGTTACCGAGATAATTTATCCAGGGCCACGGCGTGCGTGGGTTGGTAATGACGTATTCACGTCGGCTGTCATCGAAATGTCCGTATTGCATTGTTAATCTTCTAATTTATCGTACCAATTTTTCTTCAAAACCACTGTTCCAATTCCTACCAACATAAGCGCAATGCCCATTGCCCAGAATTGTTTTACCACCAGATATATGGGTGCTGCCACAAGGGCGGTTTGCCACACAATGCCCACAGTCACATTGAGCATGTCGCGACCAAAACCTGAATTTCTTTTGAAATCAGGATTTTCGGCTTTTACCATTCGGTCAATGGGTTTCCAAAATCCCCAGGGGCGGGTTTTGGAATAGAAATTTTTCAGCACTTCGGTGTCGGTAGCCGGTGCCGAAAAAGCACCCCAGATACATCCAATAATTGAAAAAATCAGAATTATGGGGAAATAATACAGCGGCAAAACGGTATTCACCACCGGCACATAAGGCAAAATAAGTGCAGGAATCAATCCGCCTATCATCCCCCAGGCAAAACCTTTGCTATTGAAGCGCCACCAGTGCCATTTCAGGATATTGGCAGCAATATAACTACCGTACAAAGCTCCGGTCACCCATTGCAACACGCTGTTTACATTCTGCGCCAACACGCCAAAGAGAATACTTATTACCACCACCACTATTCCCACAATCATATTGGCATTGTTCGATTGTTTGGCCGTAGCATTTGGCTTTATGTATTTAATATAAATATCGTTTACAATATAAGCTTGCGCTGCATTTAGCGTTCCGGCAAAGGTGGACATAAAAGCTGCCAACAAACCAGCCAAAATTAATCCCACCAAACCCGCCGGAATCCACGAATGGGCAATAACTGCTGGCAGAACCAATTCAAAATCGATATTGCCACTCACATTTGTAATCTGGTCTTTTATCTCATCAAAAATTATGAGTCCAATCACCGCAATTCCCGCAATCATAAGGTAGCGCACAGGCATTAATACCACCGACACAAAACCACTCATAAGGGATGCTTCGCGTGGTGATTTGGTGGAAAGAATTTTCTGCATATCGTAAGTAGGCGCTGGTCCGGCCACACTGGCCAAAATACCTTTCATAAGTACCATGCCAAAAAACAGCGAGAAAAGTTCATAGCCGTCACTTTTAATCTGTTGATTGAATTCTGCAAATTTGCCTGTCCAGTTCATGTCTAATTTCAAACCAAAACCAGCCGAATACCAGCTTTCGGGCAACAAAGCGCTGAAGTTGATTACATCAAGGTGTACCATGGCAATCACCGCAATGGCAATCGAAGCCAATGTCATTATCACATATTGCGCCACATCGGCCCACACAATACTCATCATACCACCCATTAGCGCATAAAACACAGCAAAAAGTGTAAATGCAATGCCCCACACATGCGGCACATAAGCATCGGGCACAAAACCCATTACCGGAAACATAGCTTTCAGTGGCAAGAAAATTTCAATAAATTTACCCATGCCAATAAAGCCGTAGGCCAACATGCTCAGACACACCAAAATGGCAAAAATCACAATTATCCAGTGCGAAGTAACCGCTCCTTTGTCCTTTCCAAACCTAAAAGCAATCCATTCGGCACCCGTGGTCACATCCGAGCGACGCAGCCAAGCGGAGAGATACACCATCAAAAAAATTTGGTTGAAAACCGGCCACAACCACGGTATATAAATACTTTTAATACCATAAATAACAGTAATGGCCACCAGCCACACCGTGCCCGAAATGTCGAACATGCCCGAAGCGTTTGACAAACCAAGCATGTACCACGGAATAGTTTTCCCACCCAAAAGGTAGGATTCGAGGTTTTTCGAAGCACGCTGTTTTAAGTAAAAACCAATAAATAAAAGCATGCTTAGATACACACCAATAATGGCGAAATCGATGCCTGTGAGAATTGAATGATTCATATAATGTTATCTGTTTTTTCTTGTCAAAAAAAATTATTTCAAGGGTAATATTGTTTTCATTTTGCCTGAAAATATTGAAGCCATACGTTGTTGAACGTAAACATTCTGACCTCTTTTCGGGTGCCAACCATATTTTTGGCCATCAATCATTTGACTATCGGTCGAATAAATCAGGCTATACTGTTCGCATGTAACCGGGTGTATTTGATTTTTTGAAAAGCCAATATTTTTATCAAATTCAACAAGGGGAAAGCCCCACTTTTCAGACAGCTTTCGAATTGAGTTGTTGTACGTTGTTCGTGCATCGTGCCAATGTGTACACAAAACAATAACCACTGGCTTTCCTGCTGCATGATTAAAATACTTCGAATTAGAATCGTATTTCAACTGATAGCACTCGGAAATATATCTTTTAATTACATAATCATATCCAACTGCATAATTCGACCCATCTAATGGTGTTTTATAATCCTGCCAGGAGGTTGTCAGTTTCGAATCATCAAAAACATCATTATTGTGTACCTGCATAATAACCAATGCATCAACATCTTCGAGTTCCTGTTTCGTGTACAAAGTCCCGTTTAGCATTCTGTTAGCGGCGGTGTTGATTGACTCTCCTCCAACAGCCTTATTTAATGGTTGAGCATTCAATTGTTTACAACCCAATTCAAACCATCCGTTTTCTTTCGTTGCAAATGAAGCACCCGTAAGCAAAATGTTGTGTTGTTTTTCAACCTGTGCATGTACAGTGTCCAAAAAGATTAGTACCAATGACAATATGAGCACGTGTTTCATTATTTTAATATTATTGTTTAACAAGCTTTTTCATTTCTTTCGATCCATCGGGCTGCTCTACAACAAGCAAATAAACGCCTGACTGAACATTATTCAATTCAATATTAACCGAATTAGATCCACCAGCATTTTGCTGAATTATCACATGACCATTTAAACCCAACACTGAAACCTTCGAAATGCCCGTAGAAGTATCGATGCGAACATACTCTTTTGCCGGCATTGGATACATGCGAACAATATTTTTCTCCTGAACAATAACCGAATTGGGTTGTGTACGCGAAGCCTCGAAAGTAACTTTGAATTTACCACCCTGATTTGCAGCGATATTTAACGTGCGTGTAAAAGGGTCGAAATTCGGAAAGTCCTCTTCGTTCAGCGTTACCGATTTTATCTTCAACAAACCTTCCTGCATAGGAATTGGTGTCAGCGAGATCGATTGCTCATGTGCTGCCGGTTCAAATTTATAATACAATTCGGCAGGTTGTTTTAAATAATACAAGCTACTATAAAGATAAGCATAATAGCCCATTTCGATAGAATGATAACCTGATTTATAGTCATCGCCTTTCACTCCTTTATTTACAATCGTTCCATCAGGACTAAGCTGATAAAATATTTCGCCATCTACCGAGTCGACCATATGTTCCATAAAAAAACCAATAGACTGATCGGCCATTTCAAGATATGTATCATTTTTGCTGATGTAATAATTGATCATGGGAGCAGTAAATCCCTGCTCAACCACCCAATATTCTTTTACTTTTCCTTTCGAACCCGTCCATTCACCGGTAAGAATGTTGATTTCGTTGAATGGACCACCATTCACATGATCCCAAATGGAAACATCGCCGTTTTTGTAAGTCCATGCTTTGTTCAAAATTTTGTTGGCTGCATTTTTATACTCAACTTTAGTAGTGTCGCAAAGATATGCTCTCCCGAGACACCAGGCTGTTTTTATAAAATGTCCTACATTTCCATTTTTCGAAGCATTGAGGTCAACTACCCAGTTTGTAGTATATTGCTCCGGATATAGCACTTTCACATTCGGATTATCGATTTGCGGAATAAAATACTTCACAATCATATCTGCCAATTCCAACAATCTGCTTTTATAAGCAGCATCCTGAGTAATTAAATAATTGAGCTCAGCATTAGTAGTAATTGCATCGATGGTGGCAGTAAAACCCTTGTTTTTCTTGTTTTTCCAGTCAACACCAGCCGTGCTAAAGTAACCTTCGTAGCCTTTACGGGCATCCCACATGTTGTTGTTGATTGAATTTATGCCTTTGAGCATAAACTCTTGTGATTTTGAATTGCGGGTAGCTTCGTAATTGGCTACAATACCAAGCAGGGCATAATGTTGCTGAAAGCTCCACTTTTCATTTAAATCCGGTGACCAGTTTTGGGTTATATCAATCGTTCCATCGGCCTGTGCAAACGCATACCAACCTTCATTTACCTTATCCCATCCATAGTCAAAAAGAAAATCGAGAGCACTTTGGGCATAAGTGAGATATTTTTCATCACCTGTCATCATAAAAGCGCGCGTAAAACCGTACCCATGGCGACTTTGGGCAATAAGGGATTTGCGCTTGTAAGGCGTCGAACCAAAACCCGAACGCTGCGGAGTTGTAGTTGTTACATTTCCGTACCGATCTATATTGGAGAAAAAACCACCATATTGATAGTCATAAGCATGTTGAATCCAAAAATCAGCATTACTACGCACGTATTCAATGTTCAGTTCGGGTTGCAGAATATGCTTACTTTTAACCACATACTGACCATTAGCTACAATCACAAATGCTAAAGCCAAAAGAATGAGAATGTATGATTTTTTCATGTATCAATTATTTAGAATAGAGAGAATTTACCATCTCGATTTTGACAAAAACTCTTTATTCTTTTCAATGAGAGACTTAATCGTTTGCACCGAAGCTGCTGACCGATAACCATCTGCTGGCGTATTCAACACATAATCCAACATTTTTTCGATGGTAGAAGTAGCCACATGCATACGCGTATCCGACGAAGCATAGTAGATAAATACTTTTCCATCCTCGTCGGGAATCCAGCCGCAGGAGAAAAGCACATTCGACACATCGCCTATACGTTCAATACCTTCGGGAGCCATAAAATGGCCTGCAGGTTCGGCAATCAACTTTGTCGGGTCCTGTAAATCGGTCAGATAGAGGTACAAAACATAACGCAGTCCCGCAGCACAATTGCGCACACCATGAGCCAGATGCAACCAGCCTTTTTCGGTTTTTATGGGATGCGGACCTTCGCCGTTTTTTACTTCTTTAATGGTATGATAATAGCGGTGATTGATGATGTGCTCTTCCTTCATCTCGGCACATGTCATATCGTCGACCAATGCCCAACCTATTCCACCACCACTTCCTGTATTGATAAATCCATCTTGCGGACGGGTATAAAGTGCATATTTTCCGTTCACAAATTCAGGATGTAGCACCACATTGCGTTGCTGACTTTTTGTTTTCAGATCGGGTAATCGCTCCCAACTAAGCAAATCTTTAGTGCGTACAATGCCTGCAGCTGCCACTGCCAACGATAAATCACCTGCCGGAGCGTTGGGGTCTTTACGTTCGCTACAGAAAATGCCGTAAATCCAGCCATCTTCGTGGGCTGTAAGGCGCATGTCGTACATATTGGTATCCGGATTTTCGGTTTCGGGAATGGTCACTGGTTCATCCCAAAAACGAAAATTGTCGATGCCGTTCGGACTTTCGGCAACGGCAAAAAACGATTTACGGTCATTGCCTTCCACGCGCACCACGAGCAGATATTTGCCATTCCATTTTATAGCACCTGCATTAAGGGTTGCATTAATACCAATGCGCTCCATCATGAACGGATTGGATTCGGGATTAAAATCGTAACGCCAATGCAAAGGCGTATGCGCAGCCGTAATGATAGGATTCACGTAGCGTTGGTAAATACCATTTGATACAGTTTCCTTTACATTATCCTGATTCAACAAGTCTTCGTGTTCAGTCTTCATTGCTTGAAACATCTCTTTCCAATTTTCCATTTTCATCTTATTTTGTAAAAGCATTCTTAACTTTATACACCCATGCATGTTGACAAGGCATAGCATTAAAATCCAAAGCTGGAGGAGTTATTGTAAGTTTATTGGAGCGGTGTTGATACTTAATCTTTTTGTTCGACCCCAACAACTCCACATTTTTCATGGTTGAGACACCATTAATTGTGATTGGCTTTTGATTCCATTCAGTTACAATCACATACAAATCAGACCCTTTGCGTGTATAAAAAACATTTGCAGAAGGTTTTTGTGAAGCTTCCTCCCACTGGCGGGTACCATAAATTGCTTCTCCATTCACACCGAGCCACGCACCTATTTCGGCAAGTCGTTGTTGCATAATAACCGGAATTCGTCCATCGGCAGTAGGACCTACATTGAGTAATAAATTCCCACCACGTGCCACCTTCTCAATTAGGATATGTACTAGTTCTTTTCCTGTTGAGTAATCTGCCAGGTTCTCATTTCGGTTATATCCAAACGAACCCGAAATACCACGACATTCTTCCCAAACATGGGTAAATTTATGATCTTTTGAATCAGCCTCATGAATCAAATCGTACTCGGTGGTATAAAAACCACCATGTTTACTACGCGTCTCTTCACCCCAACGGTCGTTCACTACCACATTTTCGCGCGAGGGAGATTCGTTGTAAAGCCATGCCAAAAACTCCTCGCTTTTCCATGTTTTGCTGGGGTGTTCCCATTCGCCATCTGTCCATATCACATCGGGCTTATACCTCATTGTCAGGTCTTTCATTTGAGGAATCATATGTTTGTCCACATATTGATCGACATTGCTTTTGTACAAAGGGTGATTCCATTCGTAAAGCGAATAATAAAAACCCATATGCAAATTTTTAGCCCTTACAGCATCTGTGAGTTCAGCACAAATATCGCGATGTGGTCCTACATCCACACTGTTCCAGTTTACACTCTGAGCACTGGGCCAAAGTGTGAATCCCTCGTGATGCTTTGAAGTTAGTACTACATATTTAGCACCTGCATGTTTAAATAATTCTGCCCATTGGTTGGGGTTAAACATCTCAGCTTTAAACCCGCTTACAAAATCCTGGTATTTGAATTTTGGGCCATACATATCGAGGTGATACTTGCGAAAAGCTTCTCCATCTTTATCCTGAGGATTAATGCGATGCCAATACCACTCAGCATAACGGTTGTACACATCGCCTTCGTTGGGCGCCCATGCAGGCACAGAATAAAGTCCCCAATGGATGAAAATTCCAAATTTTGCATCCTGATACCATTCGGGAATAGGGCGCGAGTCGAGCGATTTCCAATTCGCCTCGTAGGTTTTTTGTGCAAAAAGACTTAAAGAAAACATTGCGAACAAAAAATAAACTACTGTTTGCTTCATTTTTGTGTTTTTATATTTTTAATTACTTGTTATTCAGAATTTTCACCACTCGTCGGTACGGAAAGGTGATGCAGGCAAGCCGGCAATATTTATTAAATTGCAGTCGGGGTTAGCAGCCCAGGCATAGCGCACAGCCAAAGGAAAAGCCACATTGACGGAGGAAACTATAATTTCATCCCCTTCGATAATGGCATTTGCCACATAAAATTTTCGATCGGGGCTGGCAATTGAAAAGCCTCGTAACAATCCGGTTTCTTTTGGCTGCAATCCACCTTCGATATGTTTAAAAAACAGTCTGATTTTATTGCCTTCGATACGATAGGACTGATAAATAGGCCCGGAAAAACATATTTTCTCGCCATAAGTTTTTGCTCTTGCAATTTTTGCCAATCGGACTCCTACCTCTTTTTTATTATAGGGATGCACATCGTCGGCATCGCCAATATCAATGCTTACGGCCATTCCTGTATTTTCAACAGCCAGTGTTTTCAATTGTGCTTCGCGTAAGTCGGCCCAGGGAGCTGCTTCCACTTCGATACTTTTTTTGCCAAAATTTGCCAGTTGAACAAAATAAAACGGAAAATTCCGACCCCATGCATTTCTCCAATCTGCAATTAAAAGTGGAAACAAATCCTTGTATTGAGCAGCCCTCATGCAATTCGACTCTCCCTGATACCATATAATTCCCTGAATGGCAAATGGCAACATAGGATGTATCATGGCATTGAATAAAACGGACGGACGATTGAGATTTCGGGAACTCATTGCGGAAGTATCACTCAGCGAATTCAAATGCGAGATAGACTCTTCAAAATCGGGCATAGAAGATAACATTTCCTTACTCGTCCATGCTTCAATGACAGTACCACCAACAGCAGCCGAAATTAACCCAATAGGAACATTCAGGTTTTCGTGCAGGTTTTTTCCGAAATAATATGCAACTGCCGAAAAACGCGGCACAGTAGCAGGAGTACATTGTTTCCAACCGCTTCCGTTTTTCATAAAATTGCTTAGCGCATCCCTGCTCATGGCTTTATCGATGTGCATCAGTCTTATTTGTGGGTAATTCGCTTCTGAAATTTCCTTTTCGTTGTCGTTGCCTTTGCGATATCCCCTGAGTGTCATTTCCATATTCGATTGCCCGGCACAAAGCCAAACTTCACCAATAAGTACATCACTCAATGTTTTTTCATTTTTCCCATCCGAAATTGCGATATTGTACGAACCTCCGGCAACGGGAGTTTGTAATCCCGCTTTCCATTTACCTTCGCTGTCAGATTTTATACTGTATGTTTTTTTGTCCCACGATGTGGTTATTTTAACCGTTCTATTGGCTGCCGCTTTTCCCCATATAGGAGCAGTTGTTTGCTGTTGCAGCACCATGTGATCGGTAAAAATAGCAGGCATGTCGATTTGTGCCCAAAGAAATGCAGACGACAAACAAAACAAAATCACATATAAATATCTCCGTTTCAACATTTTTTAGTTTTAAGCAATTTAATTACAGGAATTAAATTCCCATTTGTTCAACAATCGTTTATCGCTGCAACTTACTCTTTGTTTTTCAGGTATTAAACTGACATCAAAAGTGCTGCTTTCACCAGCGGGTACGGTTAATTCGAAACCCACAAGGGTAGTTCCCGAATTATCAGCATCATAATCGTTGGGCGATTGCGTCGACCAGGTTTTCATTTGCAAAGGCAATTTGCTGTTTACTTTGATCTTCAATGTCTTACCGTTTTTTGTAAGCACAATTTTGTTTTTACCAATCAACTGAACTGTTGCATCGGTAAGCATACGCCATTGAACGACAGCTTCTTTATCAGCGGTTGCTGTTACTGCATCGCGCACCACCACATATTTTTTACTTATTATAGCAACGGCACGTTTCGCCGATTTCAACTCGCCGGCAAAAAGGCTCGAAATATCAGCTGAAGCATACATCAGTTTTTCGTTATCCGAATGAGCAAGTAATGGCGCATAGCCTTTCACATTGTGCATTTTATCATTCACGGTTAGTGTGTTATGCACAAAATTATTGTAGCGAAAAACTTTCCAACGTTCCGACTCCTGATTGTTTGTCCATATTTGTAGTTTTTTCGATTCGAGCGATTGATAATCCTGTTTTCCGAAATCCATCGCCCAGCGCTCGCCATTGGCTTCCATGATAAAAGAACCTACGTCCATGTGCGCGTGATTGCTTTCGGCTGTTCCGCCTTTGAACCCAACATAAATGGCATTCGGGTTGGTCCATGAGCTGCGCATAAGCGCCACCGGAGTTGTGCCACCACCTGTCCAAACAAGTTGGGCCGGAGCTTCTACATTGTTGGTTGCAATATCTTTCGCCCAAATCATTACAGAAGGCAGCAGTCGGTTAGCCAAATGATTTTTTCGGTATTCAGGGTTGAGGTAATTTATTTCGTTCCACAACAATGATGGGGTTTTTGATTTATCAGCAAACCAGAACATTGCCGGCGTAAGACCAAACTCATCGCCACAATCGGAATAATTAAAACTTTTGTTGGTTGCTCCAATCATGTGCTGATAATAACCGGATGTACCCATAAAACCATCGATAGCACTAAGCCCGAAATCGCTATTGTAAGCTTTTTCGACAACACTTAAAAACAATACATTAAACGAGGTACCATATTCCCAGTATGCATAACCCTCAGGGTAAGCACCATGTGGCGCATAATCGTGCATTGCTTTGGCGATAGATGTTGCACTACGGCTAATCAAACTGCGGCTAAATTCGGGATTGTGCTCATATACAGCCAATGCGCCAAAAGTAATACCCGCATTGCAAACCTGATTCCAATTGTGTTTGGCATCCAACCACCAGTTGTGTTTTTCGTTCAGGGAGGGATTTAAGCCTTTTTCGATTATCGCATCGCGAATAATACCACGCGACTCGTCGGATAACTGATGATACAACCAGTCGTAACCAATTGCAACACCCATTGTCATTTCGGCCACATCCAAAAAGTGCGAAGGATTCCAATCGCGAAAGTCCGATACAGCAAGCATTTCCTGCTCAGCTCTTTGCGCATATTTCCCATCTTCGGTCATCCTGTACGAATACGACAAGAAGAAAATACGGCGCAAAGCTTCGCGTGATACTGCAAGCAGACGCATGCCTATTTGTTTGCGTTCGAGCAATGGAAGCCCGATTATCCTATCGCTTTCTTTTAAAATATCGGTATGTAACGTTGACCACAAAGTGCCTGTAGCAAACAGGTTACGAATATTGTCTTCTTCTCCTTCGAGCAATAAAATACGGGGATGCGTTGGCAGCTCTACTTTCAATACCGGTGTGCTGTTTTGCGCACTAATATTGAAAGAAAACAAAAGGAAAAAAGCTGTTACGATATTAAAATTATTCATTGAGCAATTTATTATTCAACAGTTTATCATTGCTGCGATTTGAGTTGATTATTTCTCCGACATCATTTTTTTATACCTCAACAATGCTTCCACGTAGTAATAGTCGCCATAACTCAAAGGCTTGTCTATCTCCGAATTTTGAGGGATATTTCCCACACCATGTTTCAGAATAAAATTGCCGTTAGTTCCCAATTCAGCTGTAAATTCGGCCGATGCCAGGGTTTTAAGTTGCTTTTCGGCTACTTCAAAATATTCTTTTCCTGTCTTTTTATCTGAAAAAGTACTCAGTTCCAATAATGCCGAAGCGATTATTGCAGCCGAAGAACTATCGTAATAGTCGTTTGGAATATTTGGAGAGTCGAAATCCCAATAAGGAATTTTATTGGCTGGCAAATTAGGATGGTCGAGAATGAAACGAGCAATGCGTTGTGCCTGTTGCAAATAGGCAGTATCGCCTGTTTCGCGAAACATCATGCTAAATCCATACAATCCCCAGGCCTGACCGCGCGCCCAGGCACTGTCATCGTTGTATCCCTGATCGGTTCCTTTGAATTCATTTTCACCTGTTTCGGGGTTGAACGAAAGCACGTGATACGAACTGTTATCGTCGCGAAAATGATTTTCGATGGTTTTATTGGCATGCGAAACAGAAATGTCTTTGAATTTTGTGTCACCGGTTTGTTTGTATGCCCACATTAGCATTTCAAGGTTCATCATATTGTCGATAATAACCGGAAAGCGCCATTTCTCGCCAGCCCCCCACGATTGAATACAGCCCACAACCGGACTAAAACGCGTAGAAAGTGAATTGGAGCCATTGATCAGTACTGTTTTGCAACTATCCTCAGCAGTGAGGCGCAATGCATTTCCGTAACTGCAATACAACATAAAACCCAAATCGTGGGTCGATGTATTATATTGCTCATTACTAATTCTGTTGGTTATTTCCGAAGCATAAGCTTTCAGCTCTTCATTGGCACTGTTTTCGTAAAGATACCAAAGCGTACCCGGGAAAAAACCGCTGCACCACCAATCAGAACCCGACGTTACCAATTCGCCTTTTGAGTTGATAGAGCGTGGCAGTTGATCGGGTTTGTTTTCGATAGATTGCGCCATAAGCAAGGATTGTTTCTCGGCAAGTGCAAGCGCATCATCCACCCAATGGATATCGGGTGACGATATATGACAACTTGCTGTAAAAATGACCAGAAAAATTATTACTGAATTTTTTACGATTTTTTTTGTCAACAATTCCATATCAAAATTTTTTATTTCGTGTAAAGATATTTTTCAACAACCTTCATTTGAGGACGATCGACCCCATCGCGTGGTTGCAGGCTGAGTTTGTATTTTCCCCACCAGGGGCCTGCAGCCCAATAAGTGGCTGTAATTCCATTATCCTGAAGATGACTTAAAAAATTATCCATGGTTTCCAGCCATCTTTCATCGGTATCAGGCACTCCGTATTCACCTACCATTCCTCTTAATTTATTCTCTTTCAGCCAGTTTACAAAAGGTTGCACTTTTTCAATTCCTTTGGTTGGTGAACAACCCTCTTCGTCGTAACTGCGTTTGTAGCTACCCGAAGCATCTGCATCAAAATACACATGCGCCTCAAACATCAGGTTGCGCGAGCGATCATGCAGTTTTTTTAAATTATCGCTCTGTTCGAGCCATCGTTCGGCTGAACTCCAGTCATCACCTCCAACAATGATCATCGTTTTTTTATCCACTTTTCGGATAGAGTTAATAGCTGCCTGAACCATGCTGAACCAACTTGTAGATTTATCCAGGTCGTGAGGTTCATTCATCAGACCATAACCGTAAATATTCTTGAACTCCTTTAACTCATTAGCGAGTTTCTGCCACAAGTCGGCAAAATGCGCCACAGTAAGATCGCCGGTACCAATAATTGTTTTCTTTCCGTTTACAAAACGGCGTCCATAGTTGTGCAAATCAGGAATAACTTTCATATTTCGCTCCTGCGCCAAGCCAATAAATTCTTTGAGTCGTGCCAATTCTAATACATCGAGCGCTCCGTTCAGTTCGGGTTGTATGCGCTCCCATTTAAATGGAAGACGAATCAGCATCAAGCCTTTGCTCTTAAAATAATCGAGTTCCTTTATGGTTGGGTACGTATAGTGTTTATTGAATTCGCCGGGCATATTTGCTTCGTTAAATTCGGCGCATGCCAGATTTACACCAAATGGTTGTTGCGTGTTTTTTTTGTTATTACCCTTTGCAAAAACACCTAAAGAAATCAGCACAAATGCCATCAACAATGCTATCTTATTCATATCCTGAATGCTTATTGTATTTGAAAAATATCTTAATTTAATTGCTTCATCTAACATACAGTAACCGGTTTTTATTTCAGACGAATCGGTTTGGCAAATTCACTTTCCATATTGTAAGGCATTTGCCACACTTTATCCCCTTTTTTATTGGTAAAATAAAGTTTCGAAACCGAAAATTCGTCGGCATTGCCATCGGCCCAAAAAGCATAAAATTCTTTGTGTGCGTTCAGTGGTCGGCGTGCATATGAGTGGTTTCGTTCGCTGTTTTTTGTCAGCATGCGCACTTGTTTCCAGATGCGTCCGTTGTTTTTGCTTTTCCACAAAACCATTTCACCTCCTGTACCCCATTTTTGAGGTCCGGAAGCTGTAGGCCCCACAATAAGCCATGTTTTTCCGTTTATGTAGATCGATCCCATGTCATAGTTATGGGTCGATTCGCAGACAGTATTGATATGCCAGCGATTGTTTTTCCAGTGAAAAGTTTTCCATTCGCGTGGATCACCTTTCGGTCCGGGTTGATAATGTTTGCTCACCACTGCTACTATCACCGGATTGCCGTCGGCGTCGAAACTAAGATCATTTAAGTACACCAACTTCCCTTCCGATTCGAAATCGTACACCAGAGTGCTGCTTTTAGGGTCGGTAAGTGGCAATTCAATATTTTTATTGTCAACTGTTTGCCAGGTTTTACCCATATCCGACGTTTGTGCCAGATAGATATTGGTACGTGTGTCGGCCGAACCCTGAGGATGATAATTGAACACAGTAACAAGCTTGTTGCCATGTACAGCACTTAACTGATAATGGCCGCTTATACCCGACAGCTTTTGGTCTTCTGTCCAGTTTTTTCCATCCGCACTTGTAGCCCAGTATAATTCTCGCCCACGGGTTTCGGGAGCTGTATATTTTGTAAAAAGATAGATGAAACCTTTGCCCATGAACCACCAGGGTTGAGGATAGGTCATCACCGTTTCGTGAACTTTCTCAAAGCTTTCAATGCTGTAAGGTTTTGTGCTTTTGAAAATAACCCCGAGGCGTGTCACATTACGGCCGCTGGCAAAAACCCAGATATAACCATCTTCATCAATCGAGATAGAACCATTATCATGCGGATCGTCAACACCTTTGCGACTATACACCACAACGGGTTTGGGCATTAGCCCTGTTTTGTGATCGAAATATGAAATCATCACCATCAGTTGTTTTTGATCGGCATGAGGTGTTCCACCGTATACAAAAAACGTTTTACCTGCCTCGGGAGAGTAGATGGCAACCGGTAAATGGTTGGAAGTATACGTACCCAGGCCACCTGAATATTTATCTCCATATTCCGAGACCTGATTGAGTGTATACCAAATGCCTTTGTAGCCATCCACTTTTGCGTTTTGAGCCACTAAGCTCTGCAACACAAACAGCATTGCTATCAGAAAAAAACAGTTGATTAATGATTTCATTACTATCTTTTTTTTAAATATTGCCACCTTCCCTTCCGTAAAAGCTGATACATAAAAATCAGCACATTCTTTCTGCAAAAAGTAAATAACCAACCCTGACAAAGGGACAATACATTCCTACACGAGCCAAAAAAGTAGTCAGCCCCTGAATCAGTTCATTTATTGAAAGTATAAAAGATTCTTAATCCGGTGCCGAGCTAATTAATTTCGACACCGGATTATTTTTAAGAAGATGATTACTTCATTTTCAGCCTTTTAATGCTCACAGTCATTTCGCGTCGAACGTTGTTTACATTGTTTATATAAATAAAGGCACGGAATTCACCATTGGCAGTTTCGACCCATACTCCGGCATCTTTTTTCAGGTTAATCCCGAAATAAGGAGCAGATGAGAAATCGATTTTCTGAAAATCAAGATCATCAATGAAAACACCATACTGGTTACGGGCCAAGTGCTGATCGATAGCACCAAAAGTTTTCAAAATGGGTGTTCTGTTGTTAATACTAGGGTCAACAACAAGATCTTCCAGATATTCGCTTGCGCCACCCGGTGAAACAAACGAATGCAGGTAGTTAACCGTTGTGAGTCGGCGGTACAGGTATACCAGGTCTGCCTTTGAGGGGTTAGCCAATGCTTCGGCGGCCGTATACACAGCCATATCGGCAATCGAGAAATACGAATCGGTTGGCACTACTACATCCAGTTTCATATCCATGTTCGACACCGTATAGGATCCCATTTTGTATGAAATAGTTTTCCCATTGCTGTCGGTTACATAAAAAGTAAACGTAAGCTCTTTTCCACGTGCTTCTTCAGGTATTATATAATAATAGCGCAATGAAGCCGCGCAGGTATCGGCCGTAAAGTTAACTGTAGTAACTTTACCTTCGGTTACAGAAGGACTACCAACTACCACACCCACATCCTGTCCACCGCTTCCAGTGTGAAACGACCTGTGTTCGAGATATGTTCCGGTGGCGCCATCGATGTTAGCCTCAACACGGGCAGAAACCAACCTTCCCTGGTCGTCGCCGATGGCCATGGCGTATACAAATTCGACACTTGCACCTACCAGATTCGGACCTAAGCTACGCTTAATACAATCGTTTTGCAATTCAGTTGTTGCTTCAGGTACCTGGAAATCCCAGTCCTCAGTGCAAGCTACGAAGCACAACGACATACAAAGCAATGCTACTATGCTAAAATATTTCAATTTTATAGTCATTGGAGTAGTTTTTATTTTGGTTGTACTGTAATGTTAACTGTATATGTTTTTCTTACTTTTCTGTTTCCCGATACCACCGTGTACTGTTTAGGATTCTGCAAATCCGAGAAATCAACGCGTCCGGTAATTTTGGGATCGAGTTTCGCATCGGTAACAAGCGTGAATTGTGGGTAAAGATTCTTCAAATCAGTACCATAATACACTTCCACAGCTATTGTATTAGCCAATGTATCTATAAGAGGAGCTTTGGTTCTTACCGACTGATAATCGGCACCCAGCAATTCGAAATTGGACACGTAGCATTCAGCACGTTCTGTGATCAAAAGTCCATCTTCGTCAACAGGAAATTCGCTACATCCAGCCCACGAAAGAATGACCATTATTACAATTATATATTTTTTCATTTTTGCTTAATAATTTGATTATAACCAGGGTTTATTCTGTGTAAGATTTGGATTTTTATCCCGCTCGCTCTCAGGGATTTTAAATATATAAGTTTGCTGATATTGAAGCTCGGTGAGGTTTTTAAACCAACTTTGCTGTTGCCCACCATGCGTATCGAGCATCCATACTTCATCAGATCCCGGAGGGCCCCACACTTTTTCGATCGCTCTCCATCGCCTCAAATCGAACGAACGATGTCCTTCGGCAATCAACTCAATAATACGTTCCTGATCTATAGCATCGAAGAAAGCATCTTTATTAGCCACTTTTGCAGGAGCGAGTGCCGGCAGGTTTCCTCTGTGTCTTATTTTGTTTACCAACTCTATAGCATAGGGTTGAGGACCATTGATTTCATTATCGGCCTCGGCATACATCAAAAACACATCGGCCAGGCGCATTACAGGCCAGTTATAATCGCCATCGTCGCGTGCAGCACCGGGATAGTTGCGAACAAACTTCCGGAATACATATCCCGAGTTTGTTCCATCGGTATTATAAGAGGTATATTTTTCACCATTTATAGTAACTTGCGCTCCCCATGTTTTGTAAATCAAAGGCACCCAACCATTGGGTTGCAGCGATAGTAAACCCTGAATCATTTCATAATCCCACATCATACTTGCTTTCATTCGGTAGTCTCTGTTCAGATAACTCTGTGGATTGACTGCAGAATTAGGGGCCGTGCGTGCTCCCGGCGCATTCGGATTCATTGGGATTAACGGATCAGCGAAATCGCCTGTAACAGTTGACTGATACCGATCGGCCAGGCGATAATAAGGCGTTACCCAACATTGAGAATTTTCAACATTACGACCTGCAAAGTCGCGCATAAGTGCATCACCCTGACCAGTACCGGTTCCGCCATGGTTAAATACAAAAATCATTTCACCGTCAACATTATCGTTACCCGTCTTAGGAATAAACATGTGGAAATAGTTGGGTAACACATCTGCCTTTCCTAATTCGCCCCATTCGCCTGGTTCTCCATTTCTGAACAAACGTAAGCCGTAATCATCAATCACACTCCTGAAGTCGGCAGCTGCTGCTGCAAATGATGTAGTTGCCTCTGCAGCGTTAGGGGTGAACGTATCCAGTTCAGGCCATCCGTTTTTATTCCACGAAGCCCAATAGAGGTTAAGTTTACCTCTGAAGGCAAGTGCTGCTGGTTTGGAGGCTCTGCCTACTTTATCGGCTTTTGCAGGTAATTTTTCGTACGCATACGTAAAATCAGACAGTATTGAATCCTTAATTTGTTTAATCGGCATACGTGAAATGAACTGCACTTCGGAGTTATCGTAAATAATGCGGCCAATATAAGGCACATCGCCCCACATACTAATCAGTCGGAAATAAACCATTCCACGCAGCATGCGAGCCTCACCAATTATTGTTTCAAGGTTTTTTCGCGATGTTTCTGATTCGGCGTTCAGCAACATTTTCGATACGTTCTCAATCACGTAGTTGGTTCGGTGAACAGCGCCGTATAAGTATTTATAATACCTATCAAATTTTGATCCGTAACCCCACGCAGGGTCAGGAAAATAAAGTCCGTATTTATAGGCAGCACCCCGGGCAATATTTGTTTCAGTTGTACTTAAATTACCACTTCCATCCCTTACTCTCACATAGTCGGCATGTCCGTCAAAATAATAATCGCGGTTAAACAATCCGCGCACATGCGAATAAGCACCCATTAGAGCAAACGTTGCATCAGCTTCCGTTTGCCAAAACTCGGTACTTCCCATTTCTGTTGTAGGTGGTTGATATAAATCAACACAGGAGAAATGTACAGTGGATAGTAATAAAACTATAATTACTTTATTAATAGATTTCATCTTATTCATATTTTTAAATACCGATATTAACACCACAGGTAAATGTTTTCACCAAAGGATACCCATCACTTATATTTCTCTTTTCAGGATCGAGACCTCTGAAACTGGTAATAGTCGCCACATTATCGGCCGAAAGATAAATTCTTACTCCCTTAAGAGTCAATTTATTAAGAATCATTTCTGGTACATTGTAACCCAACTGCAGGTTTTTCAAACGCAGGTAAGCCATATTATCCAAAAAGAAGGTAGATTCGCGTCGGTTATTGTAACCTCCCAGTCGAGTCCATGCACCATCTCTGTTTTCCAACGACCAGGGTTCGGTCCAGTGTGCCCAGTTAGTAGCCTGTCGGGCAATCATCAGATCGGGGTTATTATCGCTTGTTAACCAGAAACTTTTACGTCCGGCTGTACCCTGGAACATAATGGCCAAATCGAACCCTTTCCATTCCACACTTGCATTTAAAGCAAAGTTGGTGGTTGGTCGGTCTCTCTGAATATCGGTATAAGCTCTTCGGTCGTTTTCATCAATTTTTCCATCTCCATTGATGTCTTTGTAAAGCAAGTCTCCCGGTTGAGCACCCTGAGGTGCAGCATTGTAAACATCCTGCCAGGTTTGGGCTATACCCATTGCTTCGTATGCATATACATAATTATAAGGCATGTCGATGAAAACATAAGCACCGTTACTGGTTGTACCTCTTCCCAGGTATTCGTTCCATTTTTCGAGTACTGTCGAGTTGTACGACACGTTGGCATTTAATGTGTATTTGAAATCCTTAATCTTGTCACGCCAGACAAAATTTCCTTCCACACCACGGTTTCTCATATTCCCAATATTCCGGCGCGGCGCATCGTAAGCACCAGTAAGGTGTATCGACATCTCAGAAGGTCTGATCATCCCGGTCGTGAGGCGGTCGTAGAAGTCAATTTCAGCTGTCAGTCTGTTCGAAAAATAGCCTAAGTCGATTCCTACATTCAGTACCTCTGTTTTTTCCCAGCTGAAATCACGGTTGATCATTTTTTTATTCACAAGTCCTTTCACAACCGACGCATCCATCATATAATTACTGGCCGAGAGTGTTTCCTGCTGCTCGTAACGACCCACACCACTGTTGTTACCCAGGTTTCCGTACGAAGCACGGAATTTACCGGTCGATAACCAGTTGCTTGTAAGGTTTTCGAGAAACGATTCTTCACTAAATACCCAACCTGCCGATGCAGAAGGGAAAAAGCCGTATTGGTATCCACCTAAAAATTTCGAGGATCCATCCGACCGAAGATTTAGTTCGAGCAGGTACTTTTGATAGGCAACAAGATTCACACGGCCAATAAACGATTGTAGTGCTTCAGTGTTAGAGTAACCAGCAGTTGTTTGTTCGTTTGTAAGTGCAGCGTCAATCTCGTGTAACGATGGATGTATTCTGTCCAGGCGTCCCGACATCTGATAACGATCGTACCAGAACTCTTCACTGTAAACCCCTAAAAAATTAAAGTCGTAATTTTGCCACAGTTTCACATTATAATTCAACCGACCGGTTAATTGCGTTTTGTAGCCAGAATAGGTATAGTTTTGAATACCTGCATTTTGAGGAACATACGAACGTGAGCCCGGAATGTTGAGCTGGAAATTGTAGGAATGGGCAGGAATGTCGGCCTGATACCTGAAGTCGTTGTAATATTTCAGGGCATAATCAACACTTGCCAGGAAGCCTTTCACAGGTTCCCATTTAATGTACATACTTGCATTAGCCTCCTGTCGTTGCTGTTGTGTGAGCTGGTTATTGTAGGAATTGTAGGGATTAAAAGCCATGGGGTCTTCACCATAAGCCATCACACCTCCGAAATAGCCTGTAAGCGGATCGTATGGAGTTATACCGGCAATCGCAAAACGCATCTCCGACGGAGCAATCGTACCATCGAAATTACTAGTCAGAGCATATTGCATCTTCGACCAGTCGCCGGCAAAACGGGTTCCTGCCGATAATCCGGGTCTGATTTTAGTTTCGAAATTCACACGTGCATTGTAGCGGGTGTAATCATTGTTAATAAGCAGCCCCTTTTCGTCGAGCATCCCTACCGAAATGTAAAAACTGGAATTATCGGTACCACCTGTAGCCGAAACGTTGTATTTTTGGGTTTCAGCGTCCCGTAAAATCACATCGTACCAATCGGTATTCGGGTAACGAAACGGATCGATCATTCCCAATGCCATCCACTGATCAATGGTTCCATTTTTGAATGTTTGGTTAGCAGGAAGCGTGTTAACCGCAGCATCTCGTTGCAGCAACGTAAGTGAGCGCGGATAATCAGCCATCATGTCGTATTCGTAAGTGGGTTTACCTATCGTGTACGAAGCCGAGGCATTGATTTGAGATTTATTAGCTTTTCCCGATTTAGTAGTAATAAGTATAACGCCATTGGCAGCACGCGAACCGTACACTGAGGCAGATGATGCATCTTTCAAAACAGAGATATTTTCAATATCATCCATATTAATACGATTGATATCCACATCGGGCATCCCATCCACAACCACAAGTGGTTTTGAATTATTTACCGTACCCATCCCCCTGACGAGCATTTCCACATCGTTTCGTCCGGCCATACCCGAGTTCTGACTAATAGCCAGACCCGGAATTTTTCCCTGTAAGGCAAGAGATGCGCTGGGTAGCGATCGACTTGATAATTGCTCATCGAATTGGATGGCAGATACTGCACCCGTTAGATTTGCTTTCTTTTGGGTGCCATAGCCTACTACTACAACTTCATCAATTTCTACCGACCGATCTTCGAGCGTTACATTTATTATGCTTCGTCCACCAACACTTACTTCACGGGTTTTCATCCCGATATAGCTTATAATCAATACAGCGTTTGATGAAACCGACCTGAGGGTATACCTACCATCGATGTTGGTCATTGAACCGTCGCCGGCCCCTTTTACAAGTACAGTTGCTCCGATTACAGGCTCACCAGTCGTGTCGGTAACTACTCCTGAAATATCAACCTTTTGTTGGTTAACAGCGGTTGTGTTCTGAGAATTTACCGTTACATGCGACAGTTGCAAAACACCTGTTATTATAACCAGAGCAATTATCCTGAAAAACTGAAATGATCCAATACTCATAGTTGCTCTATGGGTATTGCAGTTAATGTTTTTTTTCATTCTGTTTATTACTTGTGTAAATACTGAAACGACTATTTTTTGTAACCCTTTTTAGTTTTGTTTTGTAACTTTTGTGGCTCCGTTCAGTATTCCATTCTTATAGGTCTTCAGGATATAAATTCCGTTCGCCACTCCCGACATATCCACAACTCTTTCCGTTTCTGTTACTCTTAACTCCTGACCAGCTATGTTTGAAAGTACTATCTTGTCAAAATCTCCCTCTATAAAAAGTTTAGTTGTTACCGGATTTGGATATACCATAGCTACCGGAACTCTCGGGCTATTGATAGCCGAAACACTTTCATCACTAAATGTAACCACACCACAATTATCCATGTTGGAATATGGCTCTGTTGGTCCGATGTTTTTCCAAACAGCCCTTTTACGACTGGCGCCATCGTTATCGTTGTCTACCACAAGTATATCAAAACCCAGCCCCTGCGGAAGTTCCTTAAACATGTTTAAATTCATTTCATCCTCTAAATCGTTTACAAAACCATACATTGGGAAACGATATTCCATAATATAACTTCTGTAGTCATCTTTAAGCGTATACGCTACTGTAGCCAGTCCACTTAACGAGCCATAAATTACATTGGTAGGTTCATACGGCGCACCATAGCCGTCTTCTTTCAAAGCAGGTGCCATCTGGTAATGTCCGGGAGCCATGAACCCATCAATATATGCAGGGCCTTTACCATCTTTAAGTACGTTGTTGACGTCAAAATACAATTCAACCTTGTCGTACAACCACTCATTCTTTGTGTCTTCTGCAAGCCATGCCGGATAATGCAAATCATCATCAACATTTACTAAAATATAAATATATTCATCGGTATAGTACATTTTAAAATACGATTCCACCGTTGGACTCTCATAATTGAATACCTTAGTAATTGCTACAGGAGCAATCTGTGCCCAAACAGGATCATCTTCCAGACCGTTTGGTTCAATATCAACACCTTTTTTAATAACCAGATCGGATTGTATCTGTGCGAATAAACCACATGTTGCAAGTACCGCTAATAGTGTAAAAATTGTTTTTTTCATTACTTAAAAATTTAATTATTAGATATATTCCACTTTCAAAACCTGCGTTTTGAAAGTGGAAGGTTGTTAAAACTTGAACTTATAAATTACGTTGTAGAACTTCTTTAAAGAAAACACCCTGACGTGGAGAAGGTTTAAAATCAAAATCATCGAGCAAGGCAGGCGACCAACTAGGATCGAAACACCAAACAGTGTATGAAACTCCTTTTTTGTCGAAATAATCGATAATTGCATTTCCATAGGTCTCGTCGCCTACCACCGGAATATGTTCACCACGGGCGCCTTCCACAACATAGCCAAACTCGGTAGCTACAATGGGGTAATGATCTGCTACTTTACCCCAGTCGGCCTCCCATTGTGGTTCCCAGGGTTGCTCTCTTTTTTGTGGATATGGATGGGTTACGTAAGCCACATTGGGCCTGTTGACAGGATTTTCGATTACTTCATCGAGTAGATATGCCCAGTTCATTCCGGCAACCAGGTAAATCTTTGTACTATCGACGGTATTGATTTCGTCGATTAGATTTTCCATCATTGGTCTCCACGTTTCCCAATTTAATGGTGCCCCCTGCTCGGTAGGTTCGTTGAACAACTCGAAAAACGCTACTGTAGTGTTCCCTTTGTATCGTTCTGCGATTTTTTTCCAAAAAGCTACCGTTTCATTCCAACTGGTTGCATAATTAAAATGTGGATATTTGTCAGCCGGCATGTTGCCAATCGAATGCCAATCAATTATAACATACATTCCCAACTGTGTAGCCCATTCAATTCCCTGATCCAGAATCTGTATATAGGGTTCGGCACCCCTGTAACGCCAGGTGTAAGGATGAATGGGGAATCGTACGATATTAGATCCCCAATCCCGGGCCTCTCTGAAAAAGCGCAGATTCCACTGACCCTCTTTCTCTAGCTTGTCGGGGTCGGAAAAACTAACCCCTTTAAGGACGATCACTTCTCCGTTGGAGTTTGTAAATACATTACCTTTTACCTGTAGTTCAGGGAGAGAGTTTGTTATTAAATTCTCTTTGTTTGTACAAGCAGTGAATATCATTATTGATAGTAAAACAATCACATTGTTTTTAAAGCACATACTCTTTACTTTTTCTACATTTTTACTAACTTGCAAAGTTCCACCAATCCATTTTCGAGTATAACCCGCACCAGATAAGTTCCCTTTTGTAAGTCCTCTACGTTCATCTCATGACTAGCTGCAAACCCTTGTGCCGATTTCACTTTCTGACCAGAAATATTGAAAATCTCTATTGTTGTAATATTAACATCAGAGTCAATAATTAGTCTGTCAATCATTGGGTTAGGGTAGATGTTCACCTTTTTGTCAGTTGTGCCGTTTACACTGAACACACTGGTTTCTGTTTCGTGAAAGTTTTCGATGTACTTTTCAAGAATACGCATTTGTGCACGTTCCACAGTGAAATCATCTAATGGCTGTACGCTTAGCTGATCTCTCATGGAATTAGCTCCTGCTACCCAGTAGGTGCCCGAAACGCCATTTTCTTTCAGGTATATAAGCACTTCGTCGAGCATCTTAAGCCAACGTACATCGTTGCGTGGCAATCCAAATTCACCTAAGATACCTTTGGCGTTGTTGGCCTTCAACCAATCTACAAATGGTTTGATACGTTTGATGTGTTCAGTTGAACTTGCTACCTCAAGATCGTACTCACCCAGTTTATAAAGACCCGATTTATCTCTGTCGAAATAAGTATGTGCCTGGAAAATGATACTGTTCGAAGGGTCGACCAGATTGATCAGTTTTCCTCCTGTTGTTGGCCAAGTAGATGCAGAAGCATAGCTTTCTCCCTCCACTACAATCGGGGTCGTTGTGTCCACGGAACGGATACCATTGATGGCAGTCTGTGCAGCATCAAACCACACACCGGGTGCAAGACTATAGGGTTCGTTCATTAAATCGTATCCCCAAATATTGTCAAATACTTTCAGTTCATTGGCTATTTTAGTCCACACATCAGCAAAATGCTCTTTTGTAAGTGTGGCCGACTCGCCAAATTTGTAGGTTACTTCATTAACTTTTCTGCGGCAATAATTGTGCATATCGGGCATTACATACATTCCAAGTCGCTCTGCTTCAGCAATAAATTCCTTCATTATCTTAAAGTCAAGATCATTGTCAAGTGGACCGTTTAATTCGTGCTGAATACGTTCCCATTTGAATGGAAAGCGAATTAAACGTACTCCTTTGGATTTGAAATAATACAAATCCTGGAATGTTGGATAAGTATAATTCTGTCCTAAGACTCCCGGAACTGTTCCTCCACCGGCATTTCCGAGATTTACACCCAGGAAAGCATGGTTTCTGTCGGGCAAAGCATCGGCTTTCGAGGCTTCTTCCCAGTTCATAACATACTTAGGCTCTTCGCCCAGTCCTTCGGCATATTCTCCTTTGTAGGCAAATACATTATCTATGTATACATTTCCTGTACCTCTGAATTCTATGAAGCCTACTGATGTAACATCCAGTCCGGCTGCAGCAAGTTCTGCAACAGGAACGTTAAAATAAACCCAGTTATCATCTTTAAGCTGGGGTACGATAGTTGAATATACCACCTCTTCGGAGTTTGTAGCACGGAAGCCTACTTCAAGTGAAGCATTGCCACCAGTAGCATCTTTGTATGCACTAAAGTGAACTGCCACCATATCGCTCAGATTTACCGGTGTTGCTGCACGCAGGGTTAATCTGTCGAGTGATCTCATTCTCAGCACCATGTCGGTATCTGTCAGTTTCTGGAATCGGAACTTGGTTGTAGTACCTGTATTTGCAATGTCCAATTCAGTAAGGCTGATGTACTTATCTGTATAAATCGATTTTACGGTATTTTTTGCCATGATTGGCTCCGGTGCTGATGGTATCTCGAAGGTAGGAGGATTTCCGCTTGGGTCGCCCCTAAAGGCATAGATATTATCAAAATACATTTTGCTAATTGCAAACCCACTTTTACTGAACATACGAAGCACGGTCAGTTTTGAAAGGTCAACGATACTATCTCTGAACAAACTCACCGGGATGTCGAAACTTTTCCATCCGGCCTCGAGATTTTGCTCGGGAATGCTTTTTTCGTTAAAACCATCACCCAATCCAAAAACCAAACGGGGCGTACCTTCAGCGTAAATGTCAATGTGGAGGAAATCCATGTCGTCGATATTAAAGGCCGGATCGATTTTCAGTAGTGTCCAGTTCATTCCAACAAATCGAATCATTTCATCTCCATAGGTAGTCTTTATGGTTTTCATTTCGCTGACCGGCAAGCCAGGATTGGTTTGCGAAAGAGTGGCCACACTTGTATAATGGTTGCTGAAAATTGCCCGTACATCTTCTTGTGGATGGATAGGTGTTGGAGCCGAAACAGCCGGGGCATTCAGATCCACCGTATCGGTTGGATCCACCGGATCTTCATCAGGATCTACCGGATCACTATCCGTACCGTAAGTGTAGATATTATCGATAAATACATTTTGTGGATAACCACCTATGCGTAATATTTTTAATTGTGTGATGGCGTTGAGAGTACTTCCGTTTTTGAAATCGGCTAGTTTTAAGTCAATGAAGTTCCAACCAGGATTGAGCGTGCGTACTTGTTCCACCCCAATTCCATCATCGAAACGGAATTTCAGGTCAATTGTACCTGATTCGCGAACTACAAATATATCGATGTGCAACGAATCCTTGTCATTGATATCTATGGTATTAAAATGGATATTGGCCCAGTTGTTTAAGCCATTTTCAATTTTAATAATATTGCTTTGAGCCGAAAGAGGAAGAATTTTCCCTAAACCGGTTCCACTAAAGCTGTTAATTGTGGTTATGCCGGTATAAGCATCGCTGAAAATCGATTTCACATCTGCATCATCCCGGGTAGGCTCGGGTGCCAGTTGAGCCGGCAATTGCGGGTCGAGCGGGCTATCGGATTCCGAACCGAAAACGTAAATATTATCAATATAAATGGTACGGGCGTATCCGGCATTATTGATAAAGCTGATCTGGTTGACGGCAGTCAAATCGGGAGGTGTGGTCAGAAACTTGAAATTTGCAAGTTTTACTTTCACTCGGTTCCAACCTTCCTGAAGTTTAGGTAGCACTACAATACCAGTACTATTGGTGCCGAGTTGAACTTTTAAGTCGAACGCACTTTTCACTACGTATACATCGAAACTGATAGAATCGTAAGTACTTATATCAACCGCTGTGTTAAATCCAATATGTTCCCAGCTATTCAAACCACCTTCTATGTAAATCAGTTGATTGTTGAGCACATTGGTCAACTCTCTTTTGTTAGCAGCACTACTACTGGTGATACCTGTAAATGTAGTTGCAGCAGTGTAGTGATCGCAAAAAAAGGAAAGCACCTTATCCTGGTTATGTCCGGGAGCCGGTAAAAGTGACTCAGGGGGATTTGGTGCCTGAGCAGCTAAGTTAGTTACGCCTGCAAAAAGTGAAGCAAACACTACTAAAACGATATAAAACCTGTTTTTCATTCTTTATTGTTGTGATTTTGAATCTATCTGTTATAAATATCTTTAATACCTAAAAAAACTAATACCTTTGAAAAAGATGCTTCAACCCACTATCTTAAAATACAACTTAAAAAACACTGGATTGAAGCATCATGAAAACAACTAACCTTATTGCTTCACAACTCTTTGTGTCACTGTCTGACCGTTTTCGAGTGTTACGTTCAGGATATAAACACCGCATGCATTGTCCGAAATATTCACATGGAAACGATTGCCGATACCATGAACGGTTTGAAGTTTTTGTCCGTTGATGCTTATCAGATCAACTTTCGAAATAGAAGAGGAAGACTCAACCACAACCTGACCTGAAGCTGGATTTGGGAACGTGCTTACCACAACATCACCTTGAAGTTCGTTTACAGCTGTAGTTGGTGAAGTGCTGTATAAATACAAATTGTCGACATATACTGTACGGGCATAGCCACTTTTATTGAAAAATCCAAAGCCATTCAATTGGGTGAGGTCCAGTGTTCCTAACAAGGATGTCAGATCACTGAATTTTAAATTTACAGAGTTCCATCCCGGTTGAGCAGTATAAAGTGCACTTGTAGGGTTTGGAGAAACACTACCTGTAAAGGTTGCAGTATTTACGCCAAAACGGAAACGTACAGGGAACGATGTTCCGTCGAGGAAGAAATCAACGTGTATGTATTCGTAGGCAGTTGCATCTACAGTATGAGTAAACAAATAACCTCCACCTCCGGAATTTAAGCCGTTTTTAATAAAAAACATCTTGTCGAGAGCAGTTGAGCCTGAGAAATTCAGACCTTTAAGCTTCTTAACTAAACCAACTGTTTCTGGTAAAAGGCTACAGCCAACTTCGTTCGGATACACGTCAGAAAAAATCGGAAGCACACTTGTGGCACTTATTGCCTGTGTGTTAGGCCCTGCAACTGTAGGTCCGGTTAGTATTTCGGTAGGAACTACATTAGCTGCATAAATATTATCCACGTAAATAGTACGGGGATATCCGGCATCGTTCAAAAAACCAAGCTTTGTAATATTGGTCATATCGGGAGGAGTAGCCAATACGCGATAGTCGTTGAGGTCGATTTCTACCTTGTTCCAGCCTTCTACAACCGGTATGCTGAATGTTGAAGAACCATCGCCCAAACTTAATTTTAAATTAAATGCAGTAGCAACCACATATACGTCCATAAAAAGGACTTTATATCCATCAATACTAAGTGCTGATGCAAACTCTACATTCGCCCATTCGTTAAGTCCGTTTTCAATGTAAATCATATCATCGCCCAGTACCTGACGAATTTCCTTAATATCACCCACACCACTAAATCCACTGATTATAGCAGCATTGGTATAGGCACCACTAAATACTGATTTTACGATGCCGGCATCATGTGTGGGAGCGGCAGGTAATGCTTCAGGCGGATTTGGAACTACAGCCATTGCTGACTGAATACTGAACAGCGATACAGCTGCTACTAACAACAATTGAGTAAAATTTCTTTTTTTCATGATCTTATAATTTATTGTGATTAAACATACCGCAAAGTTAAAGAGGCCTGTCATTTTGTAATGCAAGAATTCAGTAAAATTATGCAAATTGGCAGTATCTTTCCTTCGAAGCTTCCATTTATTATGTTTTCATAACTGAACTTATAGTATCTGTACCGGTGAAACCTTTGACCAACTCCTCGCCGGGTGCCCAGGGAGGATCTTCAACTGACTGGAGAACGAGTGAGATTTCGTTATCCAATCTTGTTTCAACTAATTCCGGACTTACGTATTCCCTTTTCTCTGTTCTTAGTTCAATATTTTTCATTCTGTTTGTTTTTAAAATTTATATCCACATTTCCTGATTCAGTTCACTTCTTTAAAAACGTGAATCCTTAAAATACTTGTACTCAAAGGCTCCACAGTTCTAAAAAATCACTATGTTTTTTGTGTAATCTGAATTGTTGGATTGAATTCGTACTATGTATATTCCCGACTGTAGATGCTCTACTATGGTTTGCTTACCAGTAAGTGAGGTTTTGTGTACAAGTTGACCGGTTGTATTATAAATGTATAAATCAACGTTACCAGCTTGTGTGTTGTCACAACTTACCAAAAGAGTTCCCCCCGATGTAACGCTCAATTCAACTGGTAGTGCGACTGCCGAATTGATTACATCTGTTGTAATCGACTTCACATTGAGCACAAGACGCTCCGAAATACCTGATGTGCCCGATTCGAAACTATATCCTTCACCCGGATGTAAAATCTTTTCTGTGTTTGTTTCTTTGTCGGTTAAAATCAGACTCAGATTTTCGAAGTTGGTCATTTCTTTTACACGAAGGGTAAAGGTGCCGGGTTTCGCTGTTTTGAAATATAAGGGTATTTCGTTGAATAATGCCGACTCATTTAAGCCGTTAATTGCCAGGTATTCGTTTTCAGCTTTTGTTTGAATCTCCGGAATCGATAAACTATTGTTGGACATTTTAGGAGAATCATAGCTATCGAAATGATTTTCGGCCCGATTGTTAAAATAAACAATCGCTTCATCTTCATAGACAGTGTTCGAAACCGACAAGCGTAGAACACGCTGCTCATCGACACCAGGTGAACGAAGAGGATTGCCTGTTATATTTTTATGACTGGTTTGTGAATTTGAATATTCAATAGCAACACTTTCCACATCCTGCGACACACGCACCCATACCGATTGGAACGGTGGTAGAATGCCTGACACATTTCCTCTTCCGTTATTATTTGTGCCCAGATTAGAAACGGCATTGAAGGTGTCGAAAAAATAGGCAGTATTGCCAAAATTCCGTACCCGGTACCACACTGTTTTGTCGAGTCCAGCGGTTTCGTTTAGGGTAGTACGGATGTTATAGTAAGCCGGATAGGGATTTCCCACAAGATTAAACCCGGCTTTAGTAGCCAGCGCTGTGCGATTGATACTTACCGATTGTGGTCCCTGATTAATTTCAGTACCAGTGAAGGTGTAAGTACCCCCATTAGCCGGCGCAATAGCAGCTACATAGCCTTTCGCACTTTCGAACGTGCTGACTAACGGCCAAGCGTTATTCACTTCGTCGTATTTAAACAGCGCATTCCCGGTTTTTCCGGAAGTAATTATATCAGCTGAAGCATCTTTTACCGGACTGGAAATATACCAGTTTCGCCCACCTTGCAGGTATTGTTGCACATTGACTTGCCCGGAAATTGTCAACCCACCATTGCTGTTTTCATCCACAAAAGTGCCGGTATTGTTTCCCGCATCAGCATTAATATTAAAATCGCCTGTAACTTCAAGTGTATTTCCTTCAGCTAACGTAAGCATTCCTTCGCTGCCAATGGTAAGATTATCCACAGTTACCGGGGCATCTATTGTAACTTCGGCATTGTCAATTGTAATTGTCGAAGCCGAATTCGGAATCTGTCCTGCCACTGCATCAGCCCACGCTGTGCCATTCCATTTCTGCCAGATATTGAAATCGCTCCACAAACCACTTGCCTTAGCGCGGTATTGAGTGGGGACTTTGTAAAAATAAATATTGTCGATATAAACCGTTCTGGTGCCACCTGTTTTGTGCCAAAGACCTATACCATTCATTGTAGTCAAATCAAAAGTGTTTGTAGCCAGAGCCAGGAAATCAGACAGTTTAATATTAATGGAATTCCATCCGGGTTGTGCTGTAAAGACGGTAGCCGAGGGATTTGGAGCATAGGTTGCTGTAAAAGTGGTAGTAGTCACTCCAAATTTAAATCGTAAGGGCAAAGTGTTAGTACCTGCTAAAAAAAGATCAACATGTAAATAATCGTAAGCACTTACATTTTGTATAGAGCTAAAAAGGAAACCGCCACTTCCATTATTCATCCCTGCATTAATCCAGAACATCTTTTCTAATTCGGTAGAAGGTGAATAGTACTTTCCTTTGAATTTTTTAGGACTTCCCGGAGTATCGAGATGTATATTAAAACCGACATTATTTGAATAGCTTTCAGAAAAAATTGGCAATACATGTTTTGCAGCATGAGTGGGAGCAGCTACAGGTAATGCCGGCAACAGCAATTGCTCCTGATTTTCAGTGTTACTTACATAAATATTATCTACAAAAATGCTACGTTTGTAACCATTGTCGTTAATAAATGCAATAAAAGATATAGCTTCAAAATCTGGAGGATTAAACATAGCCTTGTAATCATTTATTTCTAATTGAAGTCTGTTCCAACCTTCGACTACCGGAATGCTGAAATTAGATGAACCATCGGCAAAACTAATCTTCAGATTAAAGTTACCTGAAACTACATATACATCTAAATGAATACTAGTAAAACTATGTATATTGAGCGAAGATGAGAAATCAACATATGCCCAGGTGTTCAATCCGTTTTCTATGTATATCATATCATCACCTAATACCTGGCTGATTTCCTTTTTATCACCGGAACCTGAAAATCCGCTAATTGCCGTCGCATTATCATAATACCCACTATAAATCGACAACACATCGCCTGCGGCATGTGTGGGAGCTGCCGGCAGTGTTTCGGGCGGGTTTGGAACCACAGCCTCAATGCGCTGGGAATAAACCAGGCTTATAAGGCTGACAAAAATAAAAGCTAAAAAATTGATTTTTCTCATGACACTTCAGATTGTTTATTGGTTACGGCTTCAAAAGTAGATATAGCAAAGAAATCAAAATACCAGACCTGAACATGAATATACAAATCGCCGACATTAACATTTAATCAACATTCGCGAACTTCAAATTCGGGTGTTTTAGCGCCAAACTCTTTTTTTCGACATCAAAAAGCATTAGAAACAAGTACCAGCAAAAGTTTCAGCGAAATTATCAACAAAATGGCTTAGCAAAAAAATATAAATATCTGGTAGAAAATTACCACTTTCAGGTTAGTGTTATTAAATTGATGAACAATTGAGGGTTCATAATAGCTGTGTAGTAAGTAAATAAACATATTCGATTCTTGACTTCTGTCAACGATCGTATTTTGCATTCATGGAAATATTACAAATATGTTGTAACTTTGTGTCTGTCAGTATACGAACGTAAAAGAAAAGAATAGTTACAAAAATCATCTCCCAAATGCACAGATTTATTTCAATAGCCATACTCTTTGTTTTCTCGCTTGTAAATGGTTATAGCGCCTATTTTCGCAATTATCAGGTCGAAAATGGATTGTCGCACAATAGTGTGTGGTCGGTGATGCAGGATAGCGAAGGTTTTATGTGGTTTGGCACCAACGATGGCTTAAATCGATTCGATGGTATAAATTTTAGAATTTACCGGAAAAGCCCAAACGATTCTCTTACTATTGGCCATAATTTCATTCATTGTATAAGGGAAGTTTCCGGACAAAGACTACTGATTGGGACCCGAAACGGAGTGTATCAATACGATAGAGTTCACGACAATTTTCGTCAATTGAGACTTCTCGGCCCTTCGATTGATGAAGAAGTGAATGTAAACGATATAATGGAGGATTTGAATGGCAATATTTGGGTTGCCTGTCATGGCGAAGGGCTTATTCAACTCGATTCCAGCTTAACTTTTCAAAAGCAATATGTACACAATGATAGGCCTGGCAGCATTCCATTGAATTTTGTCTGGACTATCATTACCGATCATATTGGAAATCTCTGGCTGGGTACAGCCGGGATGGGACTAGTACATTTCGACCCACGTATCGGACGGTTTACGTCGGTCAACAACCGCGATAATATGAATATTCACAATCAGGCAATATACAGTATTCATTGTGATAACGATAATATTCTTTGGATTGGCACTTCCAACAGAGGTCTGTTTAAATACGATCATATCAACGGAAATGCAACACATTATATGGAAAGTACCGGGAGTATAAAGTCGATAATTGAATACAGTGACAACGAACTGATAATGGGATCGGACAAAGGCCTCACCCTTCTTAACAAAACAAATGGTTCGTACGGTATTATTAATGAGGATCCATCGAACGATAAAGTTACTAATAATTCCATTTTTTCGATTGCACTCGATCACGAAGGCTCGCTGTGGATCGGAACTTATTTTGAAGGAATAAATTATTATTCGGCCTCCATCAACAACTTCCTGTATTATAAAACTTCTCAAAAATACATCGTGAGTAGCATGGTGGAAGACACAAATGGCAATATGCTTATTTCTACTCATAATAAAAACATCATTTATCGCTTTAATACCGGAAATAAAAGCATAGATAAAGCTTACGAACTGGAATATCAAAACATACAGAGCCTATTGCGCAACAACGATAAACTGTACGTTAGCATTTACGGACGTGGCGTTTATGTGCTGTCGCTCACCAGTTCCAAAATTCTTAGAAATATAAATATTAATACTGTCGATGGTAAATCGATGTACAAACTATCTAACGGTAATATCATTTTCGCACTCGATGGAGGTGGTTTTGCTGTGATGGAACCCGACGGAGAAATCACCCGGTCAGATAAGCTTACCAGGGTGTTTATAGCCGACATTATAGAAGATTCGAAAGGTACAGTATGGTTTATTACTTTTTCGCAGGGTGTTTGTTCGCTGTCGACTGACGGAAAATGGGAGAGTTGTTCAGAAGGTACACTTCCCGGAGGATCGCTTTTGAAAATGAGTCTAAACTCAGCCTTGCTCGATTCCAATAACTACTTGTGGCTGGGCACCAACGACGATGGACTTTTGATATATGATATATCGGAACGGAAAATCATAAAGACCTTTAACGAGCAGAATGGTTTCCCCTCCAATAGTATCAATACGATTGTAAACGAACAAAACGGAAATGTTTGGGTCAGCACTAAAAAAGGAATTGTCCGTATTTCATCTAATACACATGAGACGAAACTGTTCGGATATATCGGTAAGGAAATGCAAAACAACTCCCGTGTCTCTATTCGGTCATCAACCAATCACCTGTATTTTGCAGGAAGTAACGGTTTTGTTGCTCTAAATCCTGAGAAACTATTATTAAACGAGAAAGCCCCTGCTATTGTATTTACAGGACTGAAAATTGCCAACAAGGAAGTGATTCCCGGAGAGAAGTTTTCTCCGTTGAAACAAAGCCTGAATCACACCCGTGAAATTGTATTAAAAAGCCACCAGTCCAATTTCAGTCTGAGTTTTGCAGCCCTTAGTTATGTTTTTCCCGACAATAATCAGTATGCTTATATGCTTGAGGGATTTGATGAGGATTGGAACTATACAACTGATTCGCAGGCACAATACATGAACCTGCCTGCAGGCAGATATGTGTTTAAAGTAAGAGGGTCAAACAACGATGGATTATGGAATGATACCGAAACTCAACTGGTTGTAAGGATTAAACCACCGTTTTTGCTCGAATTTTATATGATCATACTGTATCTGCTCCTTATTGCAGTTTTAATAATTGTTGCAATCATGCGATACCACAAATACGTTGAGAAGAAAAATAAGGAAAAGCAGTTTAAATATCAGGTTGAAAAAGACAAAGAAACCTATGAATCGAAAATTGAGTTTTTTACACATATAGCGCATGAGATCAGAACTCCACTTTCGCTTATAACAGCTCCGCTTGAAAGTATTATAACATCGAACGACGGCAATGAGCAAACCAAAAAGAATTTGCAAACTATTGAGCGAAACTCCGGCAGGTTACTTGAACTTATAAAACAACTGCTTGATTTCCGGAAAATTGAAAGCGAAATGATGACGTTTAATCTTCGGTATTACAATGTTTCGAAGATTGTACAAAAAGTGTATGATCAGTACTTAGAAAACGCAAAAAGATTAAATATTCAAATGTCACTCAGTATAACTGATAAATCAGTACTGAGTTATGTGGATTCGGAAGCTATCTATAAAATTGTGAGTAATTTGATATCCAATGCCCTGAAATTCACAACCAATACCATTACCATCGAACTGTATATAAATGACAACGAGCAAATCAACCTTTCGGTTGAAGATAATGGAAGCGGAATCAGAAAGGAAGAATTTGAAAGAATATTTGAACCATTCTACCAGATTGAAACAACCGAGAATTACAACAATAAAGGTACTGGGATTGGGCTTTCTCTCTCAAAATCGCTGGCTAAGAAACTTGGTGGTAATATTTCAGTTCAATCTGAGTTTGGGAAAGGGAGTATCTTCATCCTGGAGCTGCCTTTACTTCATAATGAGAATGAACTTTTAACTATCGAAAGAGATGATACTACCGAACAACTCCATCGCGAAATACCAGAGCTTGTTGAACATGATATTGTTACCAGTATTTTAATTGTGGAAGACAACGAAGAGCTTCGTGTGTTCATGAAAGAATGCCTTTCGGAGCTATACACTGTATTAGATGCTGAAAATGGAGTGCATGCACTTCAGATACTCGATAATAACAGTGTAGACCTAATTATTTCGGATATTTTGATGCCCGAAATGAATGGGCTCGAACTCTGCGAAATAGTAAAAAATAATGCTGCCTATTCCCATCTTCCATTTGTGCTGTTATCAGCCAAGACCGATACCAACACGAAAATCGAAGGATTGAAAAAAGGAGCCGACGTATATATTGACAAACCCTTCTCTATTGAGCAACTGAAAGCTCAAATCTACAGTATTATTGAAAACAGAACCAATGTTCGTAAGAAATTCATTGAATCGCCTCTTGAGTATTTTAAGAAGAATGTAGATAATAGTGAACATGCCGATTTTATTAAAAAACTCAATACCTTCATCCTTGAGAATATGTCGGACGAGAAGTTTTCTATTGATAATCTGTCGTCGGAATTTGCAATTAGCAGAACCAATTTTCAAAAGAAAATTAAAAATATTACCGGTCTTACGCCGAACGACTACATAAAACTAATTCGACTAAATAAGAGCGCTGAACTTTTGTCGACCGGAAAATACCGGATCAATGAAGTTTGCTTTATTGTTGGATTTAACACCCCATCGTATTTCTCCAAATGCTTTTTCGAACATTTCGGTAAATTACCGAAGGATTTTGCTCAGCCAGCAGCCAAATAAACAACGAGACAAAAAGGATGAAAATTCCTCTTTGTCTCGTTCGGTAGCGGGAACGAGAGTTGAACTCGTGACCTCCGGGTTATGAATCCGACGCTCTAACCAACTGAGCTATCCCGCCATTCTGCTAAAGCGGTGCAAAGATAGTTATTTTCGGGATTCTGGCAAATATTTTTTAAATAAAATCTTAAAACTGTGGCTTCATTCCCAGGTTGTACATCACAAACGACCATACGTCGGTTTGGGCGTCGATAATCTTGCCGGTGGGCTTGCCTGCTCCGTGTCCTGCATTCACGTCGATGCGGATCAGGGTTGGATTGGTGCCGTCGCTGGCCTTTTGCAGAGTGGCGGCAAACTTGAACGAATGGGCCGGTACTACGCGGTCGTCGTGGTCACCGGTGGTAACCATCGTGGCCGGATAACGGGTGCCTTCCTTCAGGTTATGAAGCGGCGAGTAGCCTTTCAGGTATTCAAACATTTCCTTGCTTTCTTCCGAGGTGCCATAATCGGTAGCCCAGGCCCAGCCAATGGTGAATTTCTGATACCGCAGCATGTCGAGTACGCCTACTTCGGGAATGGCTACTGCAAATAATTCCGGACGCTGGGTCATGGTGGCGCCCACCAGCAGTCCGCCGTTGGAACCTCCGTTGATGGCCAGCTTCTTCGACGAGGTATATTTTTCGGCAATCAGGTATTCGGCTGCGGCTATGAAGTCGTCGAACACATTTTGTTTCTGCATCTTAGTACCGGCTTTGTGCCAGGTTTCGCCATATTCGCCTCCACCGCGCAGGTTGGCAATGGCATATACGCCTCCCTGTTCGAGGAAGGGGATGCGCACAGTGCTGAACGAGGGTAACAGGCTGATGTTAAAGCCTCCGTAACCGTACAGCATCGTCGGGTTCTTGCCGTTTTTCTTCATACCTTTCTTATAGGTGATGCTCATCGGTACCTTTGTGCCGTCTTTGGAAGTATAAAAGACCTGCTCACTCACGTAATCTTCGGGATTGAAGGACACTTCTGATTTTCGGAATAGTTCTGCACTGTTTTCAGCCACTTTGTAACGGTAAATAGTGGGAGGGAAGGTGTAGGAGGTAAAGGTGTAAAAGGCTTCGTTGTCGTCCATATCGCCCGAAATACCTACGGTGCCGATGGTGGGAAGTTCCACTTCGTGCAGGGGCTCGCCTTCAGTGCTGTAGGCATACAGGTGGTGCGAAGCATCGCGCAGGTACTTGATAAACAAGCGTCCGCCAATGATGGAAGCGGTTTCGAGGACCTTGGTCGATTCAGGAACGATGCTCCTCCAGTTGGCAAGTTGCGGTTGGGCCGGATCGAATACCATCAGTTGCTGATTGGGTGCCTTGTAGTTGGTAAGCACATACACTTTTCCGTTGTAATGTTCCACTACATTGAAATCAGATTCGAAGCCCGGAGCTATTAGTATGGGCTTGCTGCCTGCTTTCGTAAGGTCTTTCAGCCAGAGCGAATTACCTGATGTGGATTCGGTTTCGGAGATAAACAGGTATTTTTCATCATCGGAAACAGCGGCGCCTACATTGCGCAACGGGAAGTCCTTGTTTTCAAAGACGATGGGATCCTGCGCCTGTGCCTGTCCTATCGTGTGATAGAATATCTTGTGGTATTCGTTTTTATTCGAAAATTCCTTTCCGGCTTCAGGTTTGCTGTAGGCCGAATAGTAAAATCCGTCGCCCTGCCAGGCTATTCCCGAAAATTTCACCCATTCAATTTTATCGCTCAGCAGCTGACGGGTAGCCACTTCCATTACGTTAATTTCGTTCCAGTCCGAACCGCTGCGGGCAATGCTATAGGCCAGGTATTTTCCATCTTTCGAGAAGGAGAGGCCCGACAGCGCTACGGTGCCATCGTCCGACAGTTTATTCGGATCGAGTAATACCTTCGGCTCTGCAGTAAGCGAATCGAGTTCGTACAATACACTCTGGTTCTGCAAACCATCGTTTTTGTAGAAATAATACTTGCCTGCCACCTTGCTGGGCGAACCGTACTTTGGATAATCCATGAGTTCTGTAAGGCGGTTTTTCAACGCTCCGCGAAACGGAATCTGCTCAAGGTAGCCATAGGTTACCATGTTTTGGGCTTTCACCCAGGCTTCGGTCTCAGCCGAACGGTCGTCTTCGAGCCAACGGTACGGATCAGCTACCACTTCGCCGAAGTAAGTGTCGGTTACCGAATCCTTGCGGGTTTCGGGGTATTCCACCGTTGGTTTGTTTGCACAACTATACATCAGGGTTGCAATGAATAAAATGGGTACATACTTCATATTGGTTGATTTTTAGAAATTTCATTTTTGTTAGTGTGGTTTGCCAACGCCCAGTTCTTCAGCTATGGTGTACATATACTCTTTAGCCGCTTCGTATTCGTTGGGGATGATGCCGTCGAGAATGGCGTCTTTTATCCGGGTTTTAATTTCGCCAACAGTTGCACAGGCAGGAAGGTCGAAAATTTCCATAATCTCTTTTCCGTCCACCGGAGGTTGAAAGTTGCGCAGACGGTCTTTTTCTTCCAGCTCTTTTAGTTTTTGTCGTACCAGTTGAAAGTTTGCTTTGTAGCGTCGTACTTTGTCCGGATTTTTGGAAGTGATATCGGCTTCGCACAGGGTCATCAGATCCTCAATGTCGTCGCCTGCATCGAACAGCAGCCTGCGAACGGCCGAGTCGGTGACTTCGTCTTCGGTTAGCACAATGGGCCGCATGTGCAGCGTCACCATTTTCTGTACATATTTCATCTTCTCATTCTGTGGAAGCTTCAGCTTGCGGAAAATCTCCGGAATCATTTTTTCTCCTATGAAATTATGATTATGGAAGGTCCAGCCCAGTCTCGGGTCGAAGCGCTTGGTACGCGGCTTCCCTATGTCGTGGAGCAGGGCCGACCAGCGAAGCCACAAGTTATCGGTATTGGCACAAATGCCATCGAGCACAGCCAGGGTATGGTAAAAATTATCTTTATGACCCACACCATCCTTTGTTTCAGCGCCTTTCAACGCCAGCAGTTCCGGAAATATAAGTTCGAGCAATCCGGTTTTTTCAAGCAGGATGAACCCCACCGATGGCTTGGCCGAAAGCATAATCTTATTCAGTTCGTCGGCAATGCGTTCTTTCGAAATGATGGCAATTCGTTCGCGGTTCCGCACAATGGCATCGAAGGTTTCGGTTTCCAGAAAGAAGCGCAGCTGGGCCGAAAAACGGATACCACGCATCATCCGCAGGGGGTCGTCGGAAAAGGTAATATCGGGATCGCGGGGCGTACGTAGCACGAAATTCTCGAGGTCGTTCATCCCGTTAAACGGATCGACCAGTTCTCCATAGCGTTCCTTATTCAGGCACAGTGCCAGTGCATTAATCGTAAAATCCCGCCGGTTTTGATCGTCTTCCAGAGTACCATCTTCCACAATTGGCTTGCGCGAATTGCGCAGGTACGATTCCTTTCGGGCACCCACAAATTCAATTTCAAGGTCTTTGTACTTGATTTGGGCTGTACCGAAATTTTTAAAAACGCTCAGACTGGCCTTTTTTCCCAATCGGGCAGCTACCTGTCCGGCCAGTTCGATGCCCGAACCAACCACTACAATATCGATGTCCTTCGACGGCCGGTGCAAAAAAATATCGCGTACGAAACCGCCGATAACGTAGCATTCTCTGCCTTGTTCGTCGGCTACTTCCGAAATCAGTTTAAATATGGGTAGTTGTAAATATTGCTCCATAAGCTAATTGTCCGTCAAAGATATACTAAACTGCTTAATTTTCAAAGTCGGGTTTACGCTGTTGCAATTCGTATAGAAATACATTCAGTATAAACAGAAGAAAATAATAGATAAAATCTTCCACCGGGATGGTGAATAAACGGATGTTGCT
>JAVFAG010000018.1:19483-40995 GCA_034002585.1 Paludibacter sp. | reverse complement strand
CATTACGTTGACTTCGGTAAGGTTTTGCCAAACCAAATTTTTTCTTCCAGTAGTGGAATCCCGAAACGGAATACGCTTCGTTGGAACAAAAATCACGGATGGTTAATCCGCTTCGCTGCTGGCGATCCAAAATCACCATGAATTCTTCTTTTGAGATTTGAATCATAATTGTAACTTTGCAGCAAAGGTCACGATAATTGTCAAATCTTAAAACGTGTAGTTTATCGGGGGCTTACAGCATGAAGGCAACCTGATTCAAAACCAATTTTCAATAGCGTAAAGCGGTACGTTTGTTAACCAGTCTTCCTTTCTGAAATCGGACAATGAAGTTCGGATGGCCTCTGTGGGCTGATACTTCTGGCAATATACTTTTAAACTTTTGGCTTGCAAATTTTCCGATGATTTCACTTCAATTGGTATTATTAAACCATTTTTCTGAATGATAAAATCAACCTCTGCTGTCGATTTTTCGTTGGTCCAATAGCAAACAGGATAATTGTTGATTGATTTAAGTTGCTGTAATACATATTGTTCTGCAATTGCCCCTTTGAATTCTTCAAAAATAGAACTCCCGGTTAGTAAGGTCTTACTGTCAACATCACCCATTGCAGCCAGCAACCCAACATCAACACCAAAAACTTTAAATGCCGATGCGTCGCTATACGAACTTAACGGAACCGATGGTTTGCTTGCTAAATTTATCTTATAAATTAATCCTGCATCTGCCAACCAGGCCAATGCTAACTCAAATTCTTTTGCCCTTGCACCTTTTTTCAAAGCACCATAAATGAATTTCTTGTTTTCTTTAGATATCTGACTTACGATTGATTGCCATACGAGTCGGATACGTGGGACTATCTCATTGGGTGCATGCTTCGAAAAGTCATGTTCATAGGCTGTGAGAATTTCCAATTGTATTTTGCGTATTTCGGCAATGTTTTGAGTGTTTACATATTCCTGAACAGCCTCGGGCATCCCTCCTACAAAGAAATAAATTTTCAGGTATTCAATCAATTTTGATTTAAATACTGATATCAACTCCCACTCTTTTTTTTCTAATAATTCGATCAGTGAATCTTCCTTTACAGCACCCAAAAACTCAAGGAAAGACATGGGGAATATCGATAAAAAATTTACCTTACCTACCGGAAATGATGTCGTACCACTCATGGCTACACCTAACAACGATCCGGCTGCAATGATATGGTATTGCGGAGCATTTTCGTAAAAATACTTTAAAGATGTCAGAGCTCCTTTACATTCTTGTATCTCATCGAAAATGAGTAATGTGTTTTCAGCATCGATTTGAATTCCGGTTTCAATCTTTATGGCAAAAATTATACGCTCAATGCTGTAGTTGGACTCAAATAAATTGTGCAACGATTTAGATGTTTCAAAATTGATATATGCAACTTGCTCATAAGCTCGTTTTCCGAATTCTTTTATTGCCCATGTCTTACCAACTTGACGGGCACCTCTGACAACAAGCGGTTTGCGATTAACAGATGCTTTCCATTCATTTAACTGCTTAAATACTAATCTTTCCATTTGCTTTTTTGTGCAAATATATAACTATTTCTTGAATTAGTCGTATGTATTAATGTATTATATAACATTTTTTCCTAAGGACTTTATGTAGCAATTAACATTTTTTCTAAAGTGTTTTGGTTTCTGAGAAAGAAAAACCATTTATTGGAAAATAAAAGTGCATGTTATCACCCTTTCTATTGCAATTACCAAAATCTTTTGTACTTTTACGACAAAAAGAGCCATACAATGCACTATTCGGAATTAATTAAAACAATAAAACAACGCAGGGAAGTGTTGCAGGTAACACAGGAAACGGTAGCCGAACTGTCGGGCGTTGGTTTAAGAACCCTGAAACAATTTGAAAGCGGGAAGGGAAATCCTACACTGCTGACTTTACAAAAGATAGCCGATGTGCTCGGAATGGAGGTTTGTCTGACCATCAAAAAACTGTAACGAATGAGAGAAGCCAGGGTAATATTCAAAGACCGGGAAGCTGGGAGACTGACCCAACACGATGATGGTTCATTTACATTTTGCTACCTCGATGCATGGTTGGCCGACAACGATAAACCAGCTATCAGCCTGACTTTACCAAAACGTGAACAGCCCTTTCATTCCGGCAATTTATTTCCCTTTTTTTACAACCTGCTACCCGAAGGTTCCAATAAAGAGCTGGTGTGTAAACTGAATAGAATAGATACAGCTGATGATTTTGGGATACTGATGACTTCAGCAAAATATGACAGCATAGGTGCTGTGCGGATTCTGAAAATCGATAACGAATGAGTTTGCCTGAATTGAAATATTGTCCCGGCACATTGGCCGAAGGATTTAAGGGGTATAGCCGTACCTGCCTGAAACGTGTTTTTCAGGGCAAGGCGGTGCATTATGTATTACCCTACGACTCGCCTGCAACCGATACGGAGGCCGACGAACTTTTCGAACTCAACCGAAAAGGCATGTCCATTTCGGGTGTGCAGGAAAAATTCTCGGTACTGCTCGAGAAAAACAAGTTACGTCTAACCAACGAAGGCGAACGTGGTACCTACATTCTGAAACCCATTCCGGGTGCGGGTAAAAATCCGGATCAAATGCCTGCCAACGAACACCTGACCATGCAACTGGCCCGTCAGGTATATGGAATTGAAACAGCCGAAAATGCGTTGATATTCTTTAAAAACGGTGCTCCGGCTTACATCACCCGGCGTTTTGATATAAAAGACGACGGGACAAAGCTTGCTCAGGAAGATTTTGCATCCTTAGCTGGCAGAACACCACAAACGCATGGTGAGCATTTTAAGTATGCAGGCAACTATTTACAGCTGTTTCAGCTTATGCAGACTCATTTGTCGGCCTATAAATCAGAAGCTCCAAAACTCCTGAAACTACTAATATTCAACTATCTGTTTTCAAATGGCGATGCTCACTTTAAGAACTTTTCGATACTTGAAACACCCATGGGAGATTACAGATTAAGTCCGGCCTACGATCTTTTAAACAGTCGTATTCACATTGCCGATACCGATTTTGCATTAGAAGACGGGCTATTGCCAAAAGATATCGCTGTGGGAAGCATGCTTGCACAATTTGCCCGACTGGCAGAAAGTGCCGGCATAAATGAAAAGATTTTTAAGGATAGTCTGGATCTCATGCTATCGAAATCGACTCAGGTTGAGAAAATGATTACTGCTTCGTTTTTGAACGAAAGCACGAAACGAAATTATTGGCAGGCGTATCAGGGACGATTGAAACAAATGAAGAAGGATTGATTGTATAAAAACGCAACAGATTGCTCAACAAAACTAAACAACCATGGCATTACCGGTTAACATATCAGAACTAATCCACGGAAAAGCCACCGGAATTCCGGTGATACGTGATGCTATGAATGCGAACGGAAGTCCGGAACCTTCGTTTTATACCGACGAGGAAAAAACACTTTTCTTGGTCACTTTGCCATGCCATACGGACTGGTCAGTGTCTAAGTCAGTGTCTAAGATAGTATCTAAGTCAGTAACTAAGATAAGCGTAGAAGCAGTAACTGAGATGATGATAAATTATATTGGTATTCAGGCAATTGCACTGCTTTCTAACAAAAGATCGGAACAGTTAAAAACAGAAATCAGAAGCATTTCAGTAACTAAGATACTCGGTATTCCAGTAACTAAGACAATCAACGATTCAGTGTCTAAGATAGTGTCTATGATATGGAAAAAAAACTATTATGTTGAAACCTTGACACCTTGGACTGAAACCTTGACACCTTGGACTGAAACCTTGACACCTTTGGCGCTAACCTTGACACCTTTGGCGCTAACCTTGACACCTCAGCGATTAAGATGGACACCTCAGCAGCTAAGATGGACACCTCAGCAGCTAATGTGGACACCTCAACGGCTAATGTGGACACCTCCACGGCTAATGTGGACACCTATGGCTCTAACATGGACACCTTACTTCAATAAAATTAACCAGAATATCGTAAGCTAATTTAAAACAATACTATGCTATCACTCATTCAGGCAGATGAAATAAAAAGCGCCGTAGTGGAATACCTCAAAGCTACCTACAATTTCGACGACAAACGGATTGAGCAGGCTTTCGGGGATTTTCTGTACAACAAGCGCAACGGCATGTTCAAGGGGCCGTATATTCAGATCCGGATGCCGTTCGAGCAGGTGGCAGAGGGGATTAATCTCGAAGATGTGCTGGCTATTCGTCCTGCTTTTCAGCCTTATCAGCATCAGTACGAGTCTTTTAAACGTTTATCTACCCGCAACCACAGTCCGGAACCGGTGATTCTCACCACAGGAACGGGTTCGGGGAAAACCGAAAGTTTTTTGTTTCCGCTACTCGATTATTGTTATCAGCATTTCGGCAAACCGGGTATCAAGGCGATTATTCTGTACCCTATGAATGCACTGGCTACCGACCAGGCTCGCCGGTTGGCCAAAGAGATTTATAATTATCAGGATAAAGCGGGTAATTTCATCCTGCGGGATAAAATCCGCGCGGGACTGTTTATCGGGGAAGGGCGCGATAAAGGGAAAAACCGCCCCACGCGCATGGAGGAGGAAGGGATTATCGAGGATCGTGATACGCTGGTGCAATCGCCTCCGGATATACTGCTCACTAACTTCAAAATGCTTGATTTCTCGCTGATGCAGGCACGGTTCAATAAGCTCTGGAAGCATAATTTTGTTGATACCGGTTTGTTGAAGTTTATTGTACTCGACGAATTGCATACCTACGATGGGGCAAAAGGGTCGGACGTGGCCAACTTAATCCGACGTTTAAAACTGAAACTCTCGCTCAGCGATGAGCAACTGGTGCCGGTGGGAACTTCGGCTACCATGTCGGGCGGCGATACCGGAAAGGATGAGTTAGTTACCTTCTTTTCAAGGATATTTGGTATTACAGTCGATAAAAATGCAGTGATTGAAGAAAGCCGGAAGCATCCGGAAATATTCTTCGATGAAGCTCCTGAAATACCGCAGATTGATGTAACAAACATAGGAGACTGCCGGTTTCTGGAAAGTGATGATTACGACAGTTATATCGGGCGACAGTTATCGTTCTGGGGCTGTTCGTCGCAACAAAACGAACTGATTCTGCAATTGAAGAAAAACCGCTGGTTGCTCGAATTGGTCCGCTTGTGTGAAAAAGGTGTGGTAGAACTGGAAGATACGGTTCGCTTCTGGGTTAGCAAATGCTTTCCCGATGGTTCGGTGAACATTTCAGACGGTTTTCTGCTGGTTCAATCGCTTACCGGAATTCTATCCTATGCCAAAGAATTATCGGGTACACGTCATTTCCCGTTTTTGTACTTCCAGACCAGCTACTGGTTGCGGAGTCTGCACCGCATTCTGCGGAAGTTACAACCAAACCCTTTGTTTCGATGGGAAACTGATCTGAATCCCAACGAAACGCTCAAATCGTTGCCGCCTTACTATTGTCGCGATTGTGGCGGAACGGGTTGGCTGGGGATTAAGAAAGAGAAAAACGATTATTTAGAAAACGACCTTACCCGGACGCGTCAGTTTTTTATCGGCGACAAGCAGAACAAAAATCTATACTTCATTTCCAGTCTGGAAGGCCGGGAATTCCGGGATGTTTTTGCCGATGATTACAGCTACACGGGCGAAGCACTGACCGGCTACCTGAATCCTGAAAGCCTGGAAATTACCGATAAAAAATTAACAGAACATTCGTTTCGCATTTTCGGAGTACGCAGTCAGGATGGCGACCGAATTGATAAGATTTGTCCGCACTGTAACTCCCGGAACACCTTAGCATTAATCGGGACCGGACTTCCAACCCTTGAATCCATTGTGGCAGCTCAGTTGATGGCAAGTGCTACCGATCCGGCATCCGACCACGACCGTAAATTGTTGGCCTTCACCAATGGTGTTCAGGATGCAGCTCATCAGGCCGGGTTTATCGAAAACAGAAACTACCGCTTCGGCATGCGCCACGCTATTCAGGCAGTGCTAAAAAATCTTCAACAGCCCATAAGCCTCACGGCTTTATATGCTGAATTTGAACGCTACTGGCAGCAATTACTGAAACAGGAAACAAATCCGGCCGATGCATATACCTATAAGTTTCTTCCTCCCGATTGCGAAAGCCGGATTCGTATCGATGAGTATCGCGAGAAGGACAAATCGTTCAAGAAAGTATTTATCAACGAGTTCAGTCACCGGGTGAGCTGGGAAATCTGGTCGGAATTCTCCTACAACGCCGGCATTGGTCGTACCCTCGAGAAATCAGGGGCATCGGCGGTCGAATTTAATATTGATCAACTGAATGATGTGTATGACCAGCTTCAGTACTGGTTGAAAAAGGAATCGCTGGGAGACAGAATCGACAGGGAAAGTTTCGTTCAGTTCCTGCTGGGATTTCTTCACCGACTTCGTTTCAAGGGAGGGGTGGATCACAACTACCTGCGAAAATACCGTACCGAGCGAACCAACTACTGGCTTATTACGCAAAACGCCAATAAAAAGCATTTTTTGATTAAGAATTTCGGCAAGAATACCCGTCTGCCCAAGTTTGCAACCCTGACTCATGGCCCCAATTCCGCAGCCTTTGAGATTATCCAGACGCAGCACAACAAACACAACTGGTACAGTACCTGGATGTTGAAATGCTTCCCAATGGTACATGCACAGGAAACCGAACTTATCAATGAGTTTTACCAACAGTTACTTCAATACCTGGAAGCCAACCGCCTTTTAGATAAAAAAGTAGCCGCTGGTGTAAATAATACAGGGTTGAATCCCGATCAGATTTACCTGACAACGGATGTACATTCGTTCGAGTGCCCGGTTTGTGGCAATGCGCTGAATGTGGGTTCTCAAAATGCTGCTTTCGTTACAGGGATGCCATGTCTGCAACACCGCTGCACGGGCAACTATCAGCCTAAAGAAAACGCCTATGATTACTACCGGATGGTGTACAACCGCGGAAGGGCGTTGAGAATTTATGCTAAAGACCATACCGGACTAATCGATAGGGATAAGCGCGAACAGTTGGAACGGGACTTCAAACAACGTCCCAACTACCACAGTACCAATGTGCTGGTTGCCACTTCCACCCTCGAAATGGGTATCGATATTGGTGATTTGAATATTGCATTCAATGCGTCCATTCCTCCTGAAACATCCAACTACCTGCAGCGGGTGGGGCGTGCGGGGCGGTCGTCGGGCACTTCGCTCATTGTGAACTTAGCCGGAAGAGACGAGCACGATCAGTATTATTTTGAAGATACCATGGAAATGATGCAGGGCGAAATTCGCACGCCATCCTGCTACCTCGGGGCTAAGGACATCCTGCGCCGGCATTTCATGGCCTTCTGTTTCGACCGCTGGGCATCAGCCAATCCCGATGCCAACCGTATTCCGCATATGATCCGGTTATTGGGTGTGGAAAGTCTCCCGTTACAGGATAGTCGTTTTGTGTTTACAAAAATTGCCCAATTTATTTCGAAGAACAAAACAGCGCTTTACACGGCTTTCCGCTCGCAGTATTCCGACGAAGAATCGTTGATTGCCCTGCATCAGATTGAAATGGATTTGGCAGCCAACCGACCTGTGGAGTTGTTGGAGTCGGTTCACACGATGCTGAAATCTGAAATTGACTTCTACAAAAACAAGCGTAAAGATATCGACGCCCGATTAAAAACGCTACCTGCTACAGGAGCCGAAACGGAGGCCTTGAAAATGGAACGAAAGGCCGTAAACGGAGCATTGCATACCATAGTTAAACGCAACACCATTGAGCACATCACCAACCTGGGCATACTTCCGAATTATGCCTTCCCCGAGACGGGCGTGCACATCAATGCGCAAATTATAACCAAAACGGAAGATGCCGATGGTACAAAATATCGTACCGAAGATTTTGGTGAAATTGTGCGCCCGGCTTCCAGTGCCATCACCGAACTGGCACCCGGTAATATCTTCTACAGTCAGGGCTACAAGCTCGAATCGCAGGGGCTGGAACTGCTATCGGCCGATAATTACGAAACCTGGCGATTTTGCAGCAATTGCGATGCCTTGATGAAAGATGCCGACGTGAAACCCGAACATCAGACTGCTTGTCCGAAGTGCCGGCACAACTCCTGGGGGAGCATTGCCAACCGAAAAGTAATGGTGAAGCTGGAAGGTGTGTTGTCGGTAAACGATAAGGAAGCATCGAAAATCAACGACCATTCCGACGACAGAGAACGCAAGTTCTATCATAAATCCGTACACCTGATTACCGATCCGACTTCATCGCAGGGAGCCAAAGTGTTGAAACGGGTACCTTTTGGTATGGAGTTTTACACCGCTGCCGAGTACATCGAAGTAAACACGGGTATGCAGGAAGATGGTTTTTGGGGTAACCGACAGTTGTTGATCAATGAAAAAGAAAATCCGGAAGTTGGATTTGTAGTCTGCAAAACCTGTGGCAAAGCAACCGAGCGCCAATTGTCGCAAAATGAACTTGACCGACACCAGCGTGCCTATCATTTTGGTTATTGCATTCACAAAAGCAGTGAATATCAGGGTAGTCGGGACGAAGTGTTCGAAGAACTGTATCTTTATCGAAAGTTTCACACCGAAGCATTGAAAATACTGTTGCCGGTGCAGGATTTCAGAACATCCGAAAAAGTTTCCATCTTCAAAGCAGGCCTTATGCTGGGACTAAAGAACTACTTCAAAGGACATCCCGACCATATACTTATCAGGGAATACGAAGAATTTAATCCGGAATCGGGCAGAAAAGAGCAATTTCTGATCATGTACGAAAGCATTCCCGGAGGTACAGGATACCTGTCGCGACTTTTCAATCCCGAAGAATTTACAGCTTTGCTCACAACTGCTTACGATCAGATAAAGCATTGCACCTGTAAAGATGAAGGAAAGGACGGATGTTACAAATGCATTTATACCTACTCCAATCAGTACGACCGCGAGATTTTGAGCCGTAGTGAAGCTGAAACGCTTTTCAGGGATATTGTAGAAAAGTCGAGCGAGTGGAATGAAGCTGGCAGTCTGACCAACCTGACCTATTCAACCAACGAAGAAGAATCGGAGTTGGAAGAACGTTTTGTGCAGTTATTGCAGAAAACATTCCCGGCTTCCGATTTTAAAGAAACAACGGAATATGGATTGAAAAAGTACCAGTTGACGCTTCGCAACGACAGCAAAACAGTGATTTATGAAATAGCTCCGCAGAACAACGGGAACACGCTCAAGCATGTAAAATACAACACCCGTCCCGATTTTGTGTTTAGGTGTGTATCGATCGTAAAAAAAGAAGTCTCGATTGAGAACAAGGGCAGTTCGATGATTGACTCTTACATTTCGGCCGGTTTTAATGAAGTGGAAGCCATCAAGCCTATTGTGGTTTATCTGGATGGTTATCAATACCATGCCTCAGCCGAACACAATCGGGTAGCGAATGATTTAAAGATCCGTAATGCTATTCTTGAATCGGGGCGCTATCATCTTTGGGTGCTTACCTGGGATGAAATTAACAAAGAAGCAGCCCTTGCAAACGAAGACCAATTGCAACAAAAAATGGCTATCGACTCGTTGGTTAAAGTGGCTTCGAAGCTTCCTTTGTTAAGCGGTTTCGATTTTACGACGGTCAAAAAACAATCCGGTTTCTCCAGGTTTTGTCGGGTGTTGAGACAGCCATTGGAAACATCCGGTTTGAAATTATGGTCGGCGGTGCAATTGCTTGCCTGTCAGTCGAAAATGTTGAGTAAATGTATAGCTGATGATCAGCTCAACCACTTCCTTCAAAAAGGAATTAAAAGCGGAATAAGTTTCGCGGCCCCCTCTCCTGCCCTGTTTGCCTGGTGCGATAAATTATCCTATATGGACGAACTCGCTATCGTATGTACCGCACGATTGCAGGATTTTTCCATACGGTATGGAAGTGCGATACAGCCACCGGAAAGTGGGTTTAACAAAGACAATTGGGAGCTGTTTTGGAAAACCTACAACCTGTTGCAGTTTCATCCGGCTCAACAAGAAGATGATTTTACGGGAATGTCGATTGACACGGTACTCGAAAACTTCAGACCCGAATTGCACAGCATTGTTATTCAGCTGCTGGAGCACAACATCGACTTCAACACCGAATATGATTTCGATTTAACAGAAGATGAAGTCATCCTTGCATCGGCAGAACTGGGTTCGGCAAGTGCGAAGTTCTTTTTGTATCCTTTTGATGAAGAATCCAGGAAAAAGTTGTTGCAAAACGGCTACAAAGAATACACCATTGAAACATTTAATCTGAATATATGACCAGCAACATCCAACTATTTATACACGATTCATTTTTTGATGCTTTTTCGGTATTACCCAAGCAGATACAAAAGCGTACCCGCGAATTGCTCAAAAAGTTCAAGGAAAACCCGGAATCATCAGCCATCAATTACGAAAAGATCAGCACGTTTAAAGATCAAAGTCTGCGCACGGTGCGGGTAAGCGACAAATACAGAGCCATCGTTAAAGCGCCCGAAAACGGTTCAGGCTTTCACTTGCTGTGGGTCGACAATCACGACGAAGCCATGGACTGGGCAAAGAATAAACTCTTTGCATGGAACCAGACTACCCAGGGATTTCAATTGTTCGAAGAGCCAGATTATACTTCTGTGACTATTTCATCAATATCAGAAACACACAGCAGCTTATTTGGTCAACTTTCTGATGAAGAACTACTGGCCATTGGCACTCCGGAACTGATGCTTAATTTGGTACGTTCATTTGTTACTAAAGAAGACCTGAGCAGAAGCAAAGATAACTTACCTGTAGATCTTTTCGAATATTTGTATTACTTGTCCGAAGGCATTCCGTTAGAAGAAATCCTGGAAGATATCAATGCCGGAAAAGCCGATGAAAATCCAATGCAGAGTTACAATGCACTGAAACACACCTTCATTGTAACCGATGATACGCAGTTGGAAGAAATCTTAAACGGTAGTTTCGAGAAATGGAAGATATTCCTGCATCCGAGTCAGCGCAACTTAGCTTATCGCGACTACAACGGACCGGTGAAGGTAACAGGTGGTGCCGGCACCGGTAAAACAGTGTGCGCCCTCCACAGGGTAAAATATTTAACGGATAAAGTGGGTATTTTCAATCCTCCGGTACTGTTTACAACCTATACAAAAAGCTTAACCAACTACCTCCGCGAAACAATTCAGGGTCTGGGTGTAACAAACGAGCAGGTGGAGATTACCAATATCGACAAATTGATTGTTGATCTGGCAAATAATACGCAATACACCATTTTCGACACCAAAGTGGGATATCTGACCGCTGAACAGGAAAAAAAGCTCTGGAGTCAGGCCATCGATAAAATACCTACCCGATTCAACGAAGAATTTTTCTACGCAGAATTCAACGAAGTGATAGTACCACTTGGCGTTCAAAGTCTTGAAGCCTATCACACGGCATCACGGGTAGGTCGTACTACACGAATTGGTCGAAAGGATAAAGAAGAGATTTGGCAGGTGGTTGCTGAATTTCAACGCCTGAAAGCTGGAAACTATTCAAAAATAGAGTTGTGCATGTTGTTGTCGAATTTCTTTGAAAAGCAAAAGATAAAACCATACTCGTTTGTGGTTTGTGACGAGATTCAGGATTTCAGCAATCCTGAATTAAAATTGTTACGGTCCCTTGTTGAAGAAAAGGAAAACGATCTGTTTCTGGTGGGTGACCCTTTCCAGAATATCTACAAAAAATCACAGAATTTTTCCAAAGCAGGCATCAGTGTAAAAGGAAGAAGAAGCAGAAAGCTGAAAATCAATTACCGAACAACAGAAGAAATTAAACACTTAGCCATGAAGGTGGTCTCTGAAGTTCCGGTAGAAGATTTCGATGGAAATACCGAAAATATGAAGGGTTACCTATCGTTGATGCATGGTGACGAACCAGGCTACATTACTTTCAATACACCCGAAGAAGAAGACCGGTTCATCATCGACAAACTAAATCAATTTATTATCAATGAGTTGATCAGCCCCAACGAAATTTGTATTTGCACCCGCACCAACTACGGCCTGGACGAAACAAAGAAGTTACTAAACGCTTCGGGCATCAAATATTCAGACTTAAGCAGTATTAAACATACTACAAATGCCATCAACGTATCCACCTTTCACAACATGAAAGGCCATGAATTTAAAATTGTGTTTGTCAGAGGAATGTCGGAAGATAAAGTACCCTTTAAACACGGCCAGTATGAACAATTTTCAGAAAAAGAACGATTGCAGTATGAGCAACAGGAAAGGTCATTGTACTATGTCGTTTTTTCGAGGGCAATACAAGCGTTGTATATTTCCGGAGTGGGAGAAAAAAGCAGTTGGTTGCAATAAATAAGAACCTTAAAAACAAATATTTTAGTATCTATTCAACCAAGGTTTCGAAGAAACAACAACCATTTTTAAGCATGAAGGAAAGAATCCAATCCCAAATCGACTTCTATAAACAACTTTCAGAAGTTGAAAAATACATACTAAAAGCAGTTGCAATACGGGCCGAGGTAAATCATCCTGCCGAGGTAACCGAGCTGTTGCAAACCCGGATTAAGCTCACCCAAAAAGCTGTGAACGAATGCCTTGAGAAAGCTGTAGCCGGCGGCATTCTCCTGAAATCGTCGGACAATTCATACTCAAGTTACAAAAAGCATATCATTTTTGTACCTTTCATGATTTACATTTATACCGAATTAGGCGATTGGGGTTTCGAATGGAATGTAGCTACGGGAAAATCGGCAGGGCATTATTATTCTTTTAACCGGTATCATTCCATTCACGATTTAAAAAAATTGTTGTACGGATTACTGTATGAAAAACAAATTACGAAGGAAGTTCAGAATGCTGTACTTTCCAGTGAAGAATTATCGAGGCAGGTTGAAATCTCTGATTACCCGGAATACATGTCGAATCTGAACAAACTCGACATCTCGTTAATAAACAACATTTTTCTTGAAGAGGTAGGACATCTTACCGGTCAACTTTATCCAATTAGTCATATTCTTAAAAGAAGAGCATACTATGCAGGCTATCTCGTTGAAGAAAAGGCGAACCAATTAATAAATATTGACAATATCTTCGACCTCTATCAGGGTAATTTCCAATCCATTATCGAACGAAAAAGCAGCGTGCACATACCGGTAGTGCAAGCAATTCAACTATTTCTAAAGGGAAATAATAATGCTGAAGCACTAAAACTATTCGATAATCAACTGAAAGAAATCAGGAAGCAAATCAAAAACATACAGGTGTTTCCGGTATTTTTTCATAACTTTTACTATTTCGCCCTGTTGCTGACATTGAATCCTGAAGAAATGAGCGTTCGTGCTCAAAAAATTCTGTCAAATTATGCTAAATCAACAATATCGGGCGAGGACTTTTATTTTGAAGCCATTATTTATTCGATATTAAACAACAAACAAAAAAAATCCTACTATCAAAAAACGCTATACAACTATTTGGCAACGTATTCTGGCTTTTATAGTGTATTTATTATCACAATTGCGTATATGGCCGAATATGAGCCTCCACATCTTCAGAAAGACAAACTAATAATGCTTGTCGACAAAGCTTTCCATTCCGGGTATTATACACTTGCTTACGAAGCAGCATGGGTTTTAAACACCTGGTTTAAGACCGGAGAAACGTCGGAGTTGTATAAAAAAATTGCCGACCGCATGGATTACGAACCTGCATGCTCACATAGTAAAAGGCAGGAAGAATGGGAAAAGTCGTTAAACCTGGTTATGTTGGCAATGGGAGGCAACAAATCGACTAAAACTGAAACCAAATCCGGAGAAGCAACAGCCAGAGTGGTGTATTATTTCAACCCTAAACACAGTCATATACAGCCGGTTTGGCAAAGCAAGAATGCTAAGGGTGAATGGAGCAAAGGGCGCAATATTGCCCTGAAAACTTTTAATGAAGGTAAAACGACAGGCATGACCGAGCAGGATTTCCGGATATCAAAAACATTAAAACATTACAATGGCAGTTATTACAGCCCGGAATCCTACGAATTTACATCGAAAAGCTATGTGCAGCTTATAGGTCATCCTTACATCTTTCTGGCAGGCACCAACGATGTTCCGGTTGAATTTGTTGCAGCTCAACCAATAATTACTGTAACTAAAAAACCGAAAGGGTATATTTTGCAATCTGATATTGTTGAATTTAACACAGGAATATTTATTCTGAAGGAAACCAACACCCGTTATCGGGTTTACAACCTCAGTCAGACTCAACTGAATCTTTTACGGGTTTTGACTGAGAACGACGTTACTGTTCCTGAACATGGAAAAACAAGATTAATTCAGTTGTTGGGCGAAATAAGTCATTATGCAACCGTTCATTCCGACTTACTGAGCAGCCCTGAACAGACACAGCTAAATATAAAAATTCTGGAACCCGACAACCGTATCCGGGTGCAGTTGTTGCCTTACGGCGATGGTTTGAAAGCCGAACTATATGCAAAACCGTTTGGGAGTATTCCTCCTTACTGCAAACCCGGAGTTGGAGGTAAAGTGCTTATTACAAACATCAAAGGAGAGCAGTTACAGGTTAAACGAAATCTTCCGGCCGAAACGCAAAACGCAAACCTGTTGCTGAACGACATTCAGCAGCTCGAAAGTGTGAATTTAACCGATGATTTAATAAGCTTCGACAATCCGCTTGATTCCCTTCATTTGCTTGATGTTCTTGCATTGCACCAAAAGCATTGCATAGTGGAATGGCCAGAGGGTGAGCGTTTTAAAATTCGTTCGACAGCCGATTTTTCACAGCTTAGATTGCGCATTAAATCAAAAAACAACTGGTTTGAGCTGGATGGCGAACTCAAAGTCGACGAAGATACCGTTCTATCGATTCAACAATTGTTGGGCTTACTAAAGGCTGGTCACGATCGGTTTATTGAGTTGAAAAACGGCGAATTTATAGCTTTGTCGGCCGAACTAAAAAAGCGGCTACTGGAACTAAATTCATACACAACCCATGGAAAAGACGCATTGCAAATCAACAAATTTGCCTCAGTAGCTTTAGACGATCTGTTCGGAAATATTAAAAATCTAAAGACTGATAAAGCCTGGAAGGAATTTAGGGAGCGCATTAAAATTAATTCGAAAATTGAGCCACAACTTCCCGGATCGCTTCAGGCAGAACTTCGTCCCTACCAGGAAGAAGGTTTCCGTTGGATGGCTCGTTTAGCCGAATGGGAAGGCGGTGCCTGTCTGGCCGACGATATGGGTTTAGGCAAGACCTTACAGGCATTGGCTATCCTGTTGCATCGTCAATCGAAGGGACCGGCTTTGGTTGTATGTCCGGTTTCGGTTGTTGGCAACTGGCTGTCCGAAGCGCAGCGATTTGCACCCACCCTTCGGTTAAAAACATTGAGTACCACCAACCGGCAACAAACGTTCGATCAGTTGGAAGCAGGCGAGGTGCTTGTTACCTCCTACGGATTAGTACAATCGGAAGAGCAACTGTTTAGCAAAAAGGAATTTGCAACGGTGGTGCTCGACGAAGCACATGTGATAAAGAATTACAACACCAAAACGTCCAAAGCCACCATGCAGTTGAAGGCCGGTTTCAGGTTAGCCCTTACGGGTACACCCCTGCAAAATCACCTGGGCGAAACCTGGAATCTGTTTAATTTCATCAATCCCGGTTTGTTGGGCAATTTGAATCACTTTACCGATACCTTCATTAAGCCCGAAAACGACAATGCACGTAAGCTGCTGAAGAAACTCATTAAACCCTTTATACTCAGGAGAACCAAATCGGCTGTGCTCGATGAACTACCACCTAAAACCGAAATTGTAAAGAAAGTGCAACTTTCAGAAGCTGAAATGGCGTTTTACGAAGCTCTTCGCCGACAGGCCCTTCAGCAACTTGAATCGAACGATGATCAGCTTTCGAAACAATTTCAGGTGCTGGCCGAGATTACCAGACTTCGTCAGGCCAGTTGTCATCCGAAATTAGTGGATAACGATATTGATATCGAATCTTCGAAACTATCTGTATTTCTTGAGATTGTGGATGAATTAATCGAGAACAATCACCGGGCATTAGTATTCAGTCAGTTCGTAACACATCTGAGTATAGTGCGTAAAGCCCTCGATAAAAAGGGTATAAGCTACCAGTACTTAGATGGCTCGAGCCCGATGGCACAACGCGAACAAAGCGTAAACAATTTCCAGAGAGGCGAAGGACAACTATTTTTGATTAGCTTAAAAGCAGGAGGATTAGGGCTCAACCTCACAGCCGCCGACTATGTGATTCATCTCGATCCCTGGTGGAATCCGGCCATTGAAGATCAGGCATCCGACCGTGCACACCGCATCGGACAAACCCGGCCAGTAACCATTTATCGCTTAGTGGCAGAAAATACCATTGAAGAAAAAATCATCCGACTTCACGCCACAAAACGTAATTTAGCCGAATCGCTGTTGGAAGGAAGCGACCAGTCGGCAAAATTATCGCTGAGCGAATTAGTAGCATTGATTAAGGAAGGATAAGCTGCGATTCCGAAAGTTAAGAAGGAAATACGGTATAAAACAAGTAGTATTTGCCAATGAAAAGTGTATTCATGCAACTTAATATTCGTATTGTTGTTTAACCAATTTGAGGAATTGTTTGATGGCATTGTTACCTATCAAAAGAAAATCCCTGATAAAAGGCTGTATATAAGCTAATTACCAGGGATTGACTGTACCCGAAGCGGGACTTGAACCCGCACAGCCGTGAAGCCAAAGGATTTTAAGTCCTTCGTGTCTACCATTCCACCATCCGGGCAGGAATGACTCCTGTAAGAGAGAGCGAAAAACGGGACTCGAACCCGCGACCCTAACCTTGGCAAGGTTATGCTCTACCAACTGAGCTATTTTCGCATACTGTTGAATTTGCTTCGAAACTCAGTTGGTAGAGCACCTTCGTGTCTATCCTTTGGCAACTGAGCTATTTTCGCATGCAAGCGGTTTCGCAAAACCGGCTGCAAATATAGCATGTTTTTTTCAATTCCTAAAATCCAAACCATAAAAAAAAGCGGAAAAGTACATACCCTCCGCTCTTTATTCCTTTAGTGGTGCTGCATTATGCCAGACTTACCACCACTTCGCCTTCTTCTTCGCTGAAAACAACCTTGTCTTCGCGAGCCAACCAACCCAATGCCAGGTTCAAATCGGCTTCTTTCAACTTGGTGGCTTTCTTAACGGCTTTCACAGTCAGTGAGCCGTTTTCCAATGCTGCCCATATCAGACCGGCATTGCTTCCAATAGTTTCTTTGTTCATACTTAATTGATTTTAAATTTCAATTTCGGTGCAAAGATATAATAAATATGTTATAAAACACATATTTTCAAACAATTGGGAAAATATTTAACATAAAAGGTGCTATTTAGCATACATTTCATCAATCAACAACTTGTAGCGCTGCGCGACAATCGGACGCTTGAGCTTCAGGGTGTTGGTCAATTCACCACTCTGAATGGTAAACGGAGAGGCTATCAACGCAAACTTTTTTATCAGCTCGTAAGCTGCCATACCTTCCTGCCGTTTCAAAATGCTCTGCATAATGAGCTCGTAAACCTGAGGATGTGCAAGCAGCTCCTCGGTGCTCTCAAACTTTATCTTCGCTTTTTGGGCAAATTCTTCTACCAAAGGAATCGAAGGATGAATGATTGCAGTTACATAGGGCTTCTCGTCACCTATTACAGCTACCTGCTCGATGTATTTATCCAGGATAAGGCGCGTCTCAATCTCTTGTGGTGCAATGTACTTACCGTACGAAGTTTTGAACAAGTCCTTCAGCCTGTCGGTCAGCACGATACAGCCATTGCGAACGAATCCTGCATCACCGGTGCGGAAAAATCCATCTTCGGTAAAAGCTGCCTTATTGGCTTCGGGATTTTTGTAATAACCGCTGAAAACTGTACGGCCCTTAACCAAAATCTCGTTGTCCACTCCGGTTTTCACTTCCAAATCAGGAATAATCTGCCCGACAGTGCCAAATTCATATCCTACCGGTGGGAAGAAACTAACCGTCGCAGTGGTTTCAGTCAGGCCGTAGCCATACGCTATTGGCACGCCCATGCTGCGGAAGAAAATGTTGATATCGTCGGACAAGCGCGCACCGGCCACCGGGAACAGCTTCGCATTGTCGATGCCCACGGTCTTTTTTACTTTCGAATAAATCAATGCATCGGCAATTTTATACTTAATTACAAGTCCCAATCCGGGCTTTTTACCCAACCGCAAGGTATCGATATTGTATTTTTTACCCACGGCCAGCGCCCAGGTAACAATGCCCTGTTTCGATGGAGGCATCTTTGCGATATTTTCCTGTACGGCCGAATATACTTTTTCCCAGAAACGGGGTACGGCACACATCATCGTGGGACGCACCTGCTTAATGGTTTCGCTTACTTCTATCGGACGCAGGTTGATGTAAACGGTCACGCCATTGGCCACGCACAGGTAGCACCACATGCGCTCGAACACATGCGACATGGGCAGGAAGGCAATCGAGGTGTCCTGATCGGTCATCTGGGGAATGCGGATACGGTGAACACGTACGGCTTCATCGAGGCAGGAATGAGGCAACATCACACCTTTTGGATTGCCTGTGGTGCCTGAAGTATACAGAATACAGGCCAGATCATCTTCGGTGGCTGCCTGCTGACGCTGTTGTACTTCAAAATGATGGTTCGACAGCTTTCCTTTTTTAAGTAACTCTTCGAAACGAAGAACACCTTCGCCGGCAACCTGAACTTCTTCATCGTACACCACCACGGTTTTAAGCACGCTTGAGCGCGCTTTTACCTCCATAGCAATATCAAACTGACCCTGATCGCCCACAAACAGCACTTCGATGCCAGAATCATTAATAATATATTCAATCTGAGCAGCGGTGGAGGTGGCATACATGGGAACAACCACGCCACGGTTCGCAAACAGGGCATAATCAGAAATCATGTTTTCCACCATATTGTTGGAGAACTGCCCTACGCGGTCGCCTTCTTTCACACCCAACTCATAAAGGGCTTTGGCGAGAGAAAATACCTTAGATGAAAAATCGTTCCAGCTGAGTGCTGTCCATTCGTCGGTAATATTCCGGCGGTGCAGAAAGGCAGCTTTCTCGCCGTACTTTTTCGCCTGACTGGCGATGATTTCAGCAAAATGCAGTGTTTCCATGTAGTTTTTTGTTTGTAAGTAAATGTATCTCTTTTGTTTAACGAACTTCAGTGCTGAGTTGTTCAAACGTTTCAGCATCATTTTGAAGATGATGCCAGGCCTCGTAGGCTGCCTTTTGTTGCGATAGTTTCTTGCTGTGACCGCGAGCTTCAGCCATCACCTTTCCATCTATCAGCAATCGGGTGGTGAAACTATGTTTGTTCGACGACTCCATATGCTCCTCTACCAGTTCAAACTCGTAGCTGAGCCGGTATTTCTGGCACAGCTCGATGATGCGCGACTTGTAATTCTGCTCATCCTGAACCACACTATCGAGGTCTACAAAACGCGAAAATAATCGTTTTTCCACAAACTTTTTGCATTGCTTATAACCATAATCCAGGTAAATGGCGCCCAATAGTGCTTCAAGGGCATTTCCGTAGATATTCCGGTTCACTGAATGCCGCATGGTACGGGCAGTAACCACCAGTTTATCAAGCCCCAGGTTGATAGCCATGCGGTTGAGAAACTCGCGACTCACCACTTTCGAGCGGGTATTCGTTAGAAATCCTTCCTGTTGATGGGTGTAGCGATTGAAAAGAATATCGGTGACCACAGAATTGAGGACAGCATCGCCGAGAAACTCGAGGCGTTCGTTGCTGAGCATGTATCCCTTAGCCGAATGAGGAGTAGAACTACGGTGACGGAGGGCCAGCTGGTAATAAGCAATATTATCGGGATAGAATCCGAGCACCTTGTATAATTGCAAATAAGACTCCTTCCGCGTATGCGAAAGAAGTCTTAAATGACGTTTTATAAAGGCAATCACCTTATTTCACAAATTTTTTCACGATTACGCTGGCGTTGTGACCACCAAATCCGAAGGTATTCGACAAAGCCGCATTTACCGTGCGTTTTTGAGCCTTATTAAATGTAAAATTGAGATTATAATCAATGTCGGGATCATTGTCGCCTTCCTCATGGTTGATGGTTGGCGGAACGATATCGTTCACCACCGAAAGCACAGCCACAATACCTTCCACCGCACCGGCAGCACCGAGCAGGTGACCTGTCATCGATTTGGTAGAGCTGATATTCAGGTTGAAGGCATGATCGCCAAACACTTCCTTAATGGCTTTGGCTTCCGAAACATCGCCTACCGGAGTAGCAGTTCCATGTACATTGATATAATCGATTTCTTCCGGTTGCATACCTGCATCCTTCAAAGCACGTTTCATCACCAGGGTCGCTCCCAGTCCTTCGGGATGGGTAGCAGTAAGGTGATACGCATCGGCCGACATACCGCCACCCACTACTTCGCAGAGGATGTTGGCACCACGGGCCAGTGCATGTTCCAGTTCCTCGAAGATGAGGCATCCGGCACCTTCGCCCATCACAAAACCATCGCGACTCTTACTGAACGGACGCGATGCCGTTGCGGGAGAGTCGTTGCGGGTCGAGAGCGCAGTCAGTGCATTGAAACCACCCACACCACCCGGCGTAATGGCCGATTCGGCACCACCACATACAATCACATTCGCTTTCCCCATACGGATATGGGTGAATGCATCGATAAGTGCATGTGTGGAAGAAGCACAGGCCGAAGCTGTCGAATAGTTAGGACCACGGAAACCGTATTGCATCGAAATTAGTCCTGCAGCAATATCCGAAATCATTTTCGGGATAAAGAACGGATTGAATTTCGGACCATTTTCCTGGTTCTGATAATAGAACGCTACTTCCTGTTCGAAGGTAGTGATACCCCCGATACCGGCAGAAAAAATAACCCCCACCTCATTTTTATCAATCGCTTCGAGATCTAGCCCACTATGCTCAATGGCTTCCTTGGCAGCTACCAACGAATATTGTGCATAAATGTCCATTTTACGGGCCTCTTTCCGATCGAAATGCTGGTTGGGATCAAAATCCTTAACCTGACAGGCAAATTTTGTTTTAAACAGCGTAGTGTCAAATCGGGTAATCGGGGAAGCACCGCTCTTTCCATTGATAATACTATTCCAGAACTCCGGAATAGTATTACCAAGAGGAGTAACGGCACCAAGCCCGGTTACTACAACTCTTTTTAATTCCATACTAAAAATAAGGAATAAATATTATAAAGCCTCGATGTATGCAATTGCATCACCCACAGTGCCGATTTTTTCAGCCTGATCTTCAGGAATGGTAATTCCGAATTCTTTTTCGAATTCCATGATCAGTTCTACTGTGTCTAATGAATCTGCACCCAGATCGTTGGTGAAACTTGCTGTTGGAGTCACTT
>JAVFAG010000018.1:10202-19383 GCA_034002585.1 Paludibacter sp. | reverse complement strand
CCGATTTTTTCAGCCTGATCTTCAGGAATGGTAATTCCGAATTCTTTTTCGAATTCCATGATCAGTTCTACTGTGTCTAATGAATCTGCACCCAGATCGTTGGTGAAACTTGCTGTTGGAGTCACTTCTGCTTCGTCAACACCTAATTTTTCAACGATGATAGCTTTTACTTTAGCTGCAACTTCTGACATAATTTTAGTTTTTTAAGTTGATAAATAAAATTTGTTGTTTAATTTTGCGGTGCAAAGTAAAGTAATTTTATCGACATACGCTAAAATTTATCGAAAATATTACCACTTTTTGCACAAAATGCACTTAACTGAGCAAAACAAAAACGCTTGTATGCCTCATAGAATAGCTCTTTTTGCCTCCGGATCGGGGTCGAACGCCGAAAACATAGTTAACTATTTTTCAGGAAGTTCCGACGTTCAGACGCCTCTTATCGTATCGAACAAACCCGATGCCTACGTACACGAAAGAGCCCGGAAGCTGGGCGTACCTTCCTACACCTTTACAGCTTCCGAATTCAGGGAAGCAACGGCCATTTTGAAGCTGCTGGAAGCCTTCGAAATCGATTTTATTGTATTGGCGGGTTTCCTTTTGAAGGTATCGGAACCGATTTTACACGCTTACCCCAACAAAATAATTAACATTCATCCGGCTTTATTGCCAAAATTTGGCGGAAAAGGCATGTATGGGCATCACGTGCACGAAGCTGTGGTGGCAGCAGGCGAACGCGAAACCGGAATCACGATTCATTATGTAAATGAAAATTACGACGAAGGTGCTATTATTTTTCAGGCCCGCTGCCCGGTGACCCCCGATGATACACCCGACAACGTGGCACAGAAAATTCACGAACTCGAGCAGGAGCATTTTCCTGCGCAACTCCAAAAAATTTTTAATCAATAATATATGGCTTTACAATGTGGTATCGTCGGCCTCCCAAATGTGGGTAAATCGACTCTTTTCAACTGTTTATCGAATGCGAAAGCACAGGCAGCGAATTTTCCGTTTTGCACCATAGAACCCAATGTGGGCGTGATTACCGTGCCCGACGATCGGCTTACGAAACTTGCCGAGCTGGTGAATCCGCGGCAGGTAGTTCCCACCACGGTGGAGATTGTCGACATTGCCGGATTGGTAAAAGGCGCCAGCAAGGGCGAAGGATTGGGCAATAAGTTTTTGGCCAATATCCGCGAAACCGACGCCATTTTGCATGTGCTGCGTTGTTTCGAAAACGAGAACATTACCCATGTGGATGGAAGTATTAATCCCGTTCGCGACAAGGAGATCATCGACACCGAACTACAAATCAAGGATTTGGAAACCGTGGAAAGCCGTATTAATAAGGTCCAGAAGCAGGCGCAAACCGGTGGCGACAAGCAGGCGAAGATTGTGTACGACATTCTGGTACGTTACCGCGAAGCCCTGATGCAGGGAAAATCGGCCCGTACCGTGGAGCTGGACAAGGCTGAGCGGCCTTTTGTAAAAGATTTGTATTTGCTCACCGACAAGCCCGTGATGTATATCTGCAATGTGGATGAAGCCAGTGCTGCTGCCGGAAATGCTTATGTGGATGCTGTTCGCGAAGCCGTGAAGGACGAAAACGCAGAGATACTCGTTGTTGCCGCAGCCACCGAAGCCGACATTGCCGAGCTCGAAACCTGGGAAGAACGTCAGGAATACCTCGAAGCTGCCGGTTTAACCGAGTCGGGTGTGGCAAGGCTTATTCGTTCGGCCTACAAGCTGCTGAACCTTCAAACCTATTTCACAGCCGGCGTACAGGAAGTACGTGCCTGGACTTTCCACCAGGGTTGGAAAGCCCCGCAGTGTGCCGGAGTGATCCACACCGATTTCGAAAAGGGATTTATCCGCGCAGAAGTAATTAAGTACGACGATTTTGTAGCCCTGGGATCAGAAGCCGCTTGTAAGGAAGCAGGAAAGATGGCCGTGGAAGGCAAGGAATATGTGGTGCAGGATGGAGATATAATGCATTTCAGGTTTAATGTGTAACGCACAAAAATGGACAAATACAACTACTTGTAGTTCATCCACTCCATTTTTTAATCTATGTACCGAAGAAAAAAACTTTTTTCAGATGCCATTTATTGTTGTATCCGCACCATTCTTCCCGTTGCCGGATCTACCTCCATTTGAATCGTTTTCGATTTAAACAGCGATGCATCGTGTGGTAACAGCACTCCAAAATGCGAAATAGAAGTCTGCTCGCGCAACAGGGTGTTCACACCGTCACTCACTTCGATGGTGGCATTTACGGGTAAAACAGTATAAAGGGCTACGACTGGCGGAGGAGTTTTTGATTTTTTTGAGCCTTTCGCTTTGACAACTACGGGAGCCTGTTGCGGGATGGTTTCATGATCGATAGCGATGTAGTAAGGCTCACCACCCAGGTCGTCGCTGGCTACAATTCCCCTTTTAGCTGATAAGCGGAACAGCAACGCTTCGTGCTGCGACGAATCGGGAATCAGGGTAATGCGGTGCCGGAAGGTTTCCTTACGTACCTGTCCGGCAAACAGTTCTGTCAGTTCGCGTTCCTGACGGTCGAGACCCTGCAACATCAACTTCAGGGATTCTCCATCAGCAGGTAGATTTTCCATTTCACCACTCAGCAGGTTCAGGCGGCTTTCACGAAGCGCATAAATCTGATACGCTGCACCTTCGGCCATCTTGGCCGTCGAACCGGCCATCATGTATTCCTGGTTCAGGGCTATCATTCCTTCCGGGCGGGCAAGGGGAGTATCCATCCGGTGTTCGATGTGGCGCTCTTTTATAACTTTGCGGGGTGAGGGTACATTTACTCCGGCTAACAAGCCTTCAGATGTGAGCACCAATCCGGGTACCAAATCGGGCGATACTGAGAAGCGCAAAGCTTTATCCACCACCGGTCGTGTTGTCATACGTACCGATTTCAGCTGATAATTTACTGATTCTTCAGTTACTACACCCGTGGTAGCCAGGTAACGTTGAGAATACTGATAAAACACGCCGGGCTTCTCAGTAACCTTTTCAATTTCCAGATCGAAAACCAGTTCGGTTGCAGGAAGTGAATAAACCAACACTGGCTCATCACTGTGGTTGAAGGGCTTTTGTGCCTGAACTGCAGTAAATCCGGCAGCAAGAAGTGCAACAAGAAAAAGCTTTTTCATACGGTAATAATTGATTTTTTAAAGGTCGTATAGAACTCGCATCCCAACATTACCATAACCTTGGAAGTAAAGTAGTTACATGCTAGTTTCATACGCTGATAATTTTTATTGAATAGTTTCATAAGAATTCGCCCGGGGTTGGATTGAACCAATAAAATATTTTCCGGCACTGAACGGTTTATTTTTTCTTCCGGGAAAATCCTTTCTTCTTCGCGCCGGCTGCCGGTTGTTTGGCCACCAGCGCCGCACAATCTTCTGTAGTTAGTGTGGCAGGATCGGTGCCTTTCGGAATTTTATAATTATTCTTTTCAAAAGTGAAGTATGGTCCGAAACGACCATTCAGCACCTGATATTCTCCATTTTCACCCAATACACTGATTACCTTGTTGCGCTCGGCTTCACGCCTGGCGATAATTATTTCTATCGCGGCATCGGCACCAATACTCATGGGATCGACGTCCTTTGGCAGAGAATAAAAAGCTCCATCGTGACGAATATACGGACCAAAACGACCAATGGCCACCGTCATATCTTTTTCTTCAAACTGACCAATATTACGCGGCAGTTTAAACAACTCGAGCGCTTCTTCCAGACTGATATTCTCAATCGACTGATCCTTTCTCAGCGATGCAAATGCTGGTTTTTCTTCCTCTTCAGCGGTACCGATTTGTGCCACCGGTCCATAACGGCCAATCTTTACCGAAAGCTGACGACCACTTACCGGATCAGTTCCCAGGATGCGTTCTCCCGACTGGCGTTCCGAGTTCTTCAGCGTATCTTCTACAATAGGATGAAATTTCTTGTAAAATTCATCGATGGATGTTACCCAGTTCACTTTCCCTTCGGCCACCGAGTCGAATTCCTTCTCGATGCGGGCAGTGAAGTCGTAACTCATGATCGACGGGAAACATTCGGTAAGAAAATCGTTCACCACCATTCCTATATCGGTCGGAAATAACTTGTTTTTTTCAGCTCCTGTGTTCTCTGTCAACGACTTATCGCTGATTTTTCCGTTTTTCAGACTCAGCAGATTGTACTCACGCTTTTCAGCTGGTCGGTCACCTTTTTCCACATAGGTACGATTCTGTATGGTGGTTATGGTGGGCGCATAGGTTGAAGGACGACCAATCCCCAGCTCTTCGAGTTTACGTACAAGGCTGGCTTCACTGTATCGGGGCGGACGTTGGGTAAAACGCTGTTGAGCAGTAATTTCAGCCGCATCAAGAGCTTCTCCCTTTTTCATTTGCGGAAGGAGGCCTTCGGCTTCGGTTTCTTCCTCATCGGTCGATTCGAGATACACTTTCAGGAAACCATCAAAAACAATAACCTCGCCGGAAGCTACAAATTTAGAAGTGCCGGCCGTACTGGCAATTACGATGGATGTTTTTTCAAGTTCGGCATCGGCCATTTGCGAAGCGATGGTACGTTTCCAAATGAGATCGTACAGTTTCTGCTCCTGTGCAGTACCCGTTACAGTATGCGCATTCATATAAGTCGGGCGAATGGCTTCGTGCGCTTCCTGAGCTCCTTTCGAACTGGTGGTAAACTTGCGGACTTTCACATACCGGTCTCCCGCCATCGATTTAATTTCGGCCTTAGCAGTATTGAGTGCCAAATCCGACAGGTTTACCGAGTCGGTACGCATATAGGTAATCTTTCCCGATTCGTAGAGCGACTGCGCCACCCGCATGGTGAGCGATACAGGAAAGCCCAGCTTACGGGCAGCTTCCTGTTGAAGGGTAGAAGTAGTAAACGGTGGTGCCGGCGATTTTTTAAGCGGTTTGGTGGTTATATCCTCTACCTTATACGATGCAGTCTTACTGTTTTCAAGGAACTGCAATGCCTCTTCTTTAGTAGCAAACCGGTGTTGAAGTTCGGCCTTTAGTACAACAGGATTACCCGAAGCATCGATTCCGTTGAGTAGGGCCTGCACGCGATACGACGACTCAGCAGTAAACTGATTGATTTCGCGTTCGCGCTCCACTATAAGCCGTACAGCTACCGACTGCACACGGCCGGCCGAAAGCGACGGTTTTACCTTGCGCCACAGTACCGGTGAGAGTTCGAAACCCACGATACGGTCGAGTACCCGGCGGGCCTGTTGGGCATCCACCAGGTGCACATCAATTTCACGGGGTGTTTCAATGGCCCGTAAAATGGCATCCTTCGTAATTTCGTGGAAAACAATGCGTTTGGTATTCTTCTTATCTAATTTCAACTCATCGTATAAATGCCAGGCAATGGCTTCTCCCTCGCGGTCTTCATCGGAAGCCAGCCACACCGTTTCGGCAGCCTTAGCAGCTTTCTTCAGTTCCGATACTACTTTTTTCTTATCGGTAGAAACAACATAAACAGGCGCATAATTATTTTCGAAGTCGATGCCGATGCCCTTTTCTGCTAAATCGCGGATGTGACCGAAGCTGGACATGACCTGAAAATCTGCCCCGAGAAATTTTTCAATGGTCTTCGCTTTGGCGGGAGACTCTACTATTACAAGGTTTTTCGACATATAAGCGGGCAATTTTGTTAAAAATCAGGTGCAAAATAACAAAAACAAACAGGTATCATCCAAATTTTGAATCGTTTATTTTGTAATTTTAATCTTTGAAAAAAAGCCGGAGTAAGAAACCCCGGCCTTTACTTAGTATATTTTATGACTGTTTAGTCCTTTGGTAACATTACTACTTCGAGCACATTTCCCTGTTCCACAATCTTACGAAGTGTCTCCTGAATTGTAGCCGAAGTAAGTGCATTTACCGATGCAGTATAGTCATCCACCAGATTCAGATTATCCTGGTAATAGGTAACAACGGTACTTTGCCACCAGCTGTTTTCGCGGAGGTCTTCTGAATATTTCTTCAGCATGTTTTCCTTCACCTTCTGCAGGTCGTCGGCACGCGGACCGTTTTTCACAATCTCGTCCACTTCCTGATGAATGATACTCATCAGTCGTTTTTGCTTTTCGGGATCGGTATCGAACTGCATGAGCACCACACCTTCGTGAATTGGCGTATTGCTGGCTGAGCCACGAACACCCACACCATACGAGCCTCCTTCTTTTTCGCGGATACTTTCGAGGTAGCGCATGTTCAGGATATTTCCGATAGCTGTCATGGCTGTACGGTTGTTGAGCGTGTAAGGCAGATGTCCACTGTACAGAATAAAGTTCGATGCTTTCTTAATCTGCATGTCGCGCTGGAATATGTTATTAGCCAATCCACGCGGTTTCCGGATTTTCACATCCTCAAAACTTTCCTTTTTATTCTTCGATTTCAAGCCGCCCAGGTAAGTCAGAATAGCTTTTTTCACTGCCGGATCTTCTGGATTAACATTTCCTGTAAACACAAAGGTGAAATCGGCAGGTACCGCAAAACGTTCTTTAAAGATGGACAGGGCTTTATCCTGACTCAGCTTTTCGAGCGATTTCAGATTGGTAATCACCGTGCGGGGATGACGGTTGTTGACCATCATCGTTACCGAATCGTTGAATGCTACCCGTGGATCGCTTGCTGAGTTGGCCAGTGCAGCCTTGTACATATTCTGCAACGATGCAAACGCATCGTTATCCTTGCGGGGTGCAGTGAAATACAAATGGATAAGCTGCATCATGGTTTCGAAATCTGCAACCGACGAGCGACCACGGAAGCCTTCGGAGTACGGCCCGATTTGCGGACTTACACTAGCAATTTTACCAGTAAGCAGTTTATTCAGGTTTACCTGTGAGAATTCACCAAGACCGTTATTAACCACCACCGAAGCTGCAAGCGTAGCCGATACCAGGTCGTCGGTTTTCTTCACCTTCGATACACCACCTTCACTGAAGGCCGACATCAGAATCTCATCCTTTTTATACTCAGTAGATTTGAAAACCACTTTTACTCCGTTGCTCAGAATCCATTCAGTGGTTCCCAGGGAAGCATTTTTAGTCGATTTTTTCACTTTACCTGCTTTCGGAACCCTGGCTATCAAAGGCTTATTAAGGTCATCTTCCTTATTGGCTGCTATTTCAGCATTTTTAACTTCGGCGATAGTTGCCAGAATCACTTCGTCGGAAGGAATGAGCACAGTGGGCTTGTCGGGAGCCATAAACGAAACAATCAGGTTTTCGTCGGTCACATAATTCTTCACCACCTGATTCAGTCTGTCGGCATTTATCATCGGCAGAATCTGTTGCATGGTCTGGAATTCCCATTCGATTCCCGGAATAGGCTCGGCATCGAGGTAATGGCGGATGTACTCACGCACCAAATTACGGTTTTTCTGATTTTCGCGGTCGTTGTATGCATTTTCCATCGATTTCAGAATATCTGTTTTGGCTCGTTCCACTTCCGAATGAGTAAAACCAAATCGACGTAGTTTTTCAGCCTCGGAAAGTACAGCTTTCAATCCTTCAAGTTCTTTACCTTCCTTGGGCACAACCATCAGCTGGAAGGCATCGGTCGATTTTACCAGTTCACCATAATAGGCATATCCTCCCACAAAAGGAGCGTCGGCACGCTGGGTAATTTCATCAAAACGATATCCCATGATAGTAGAAATCATGTTATTCAAGGCCCCGGTAAGATAGCCTGCAATCGACAATTTGAGGTCGGCAGGAAGTTTTTTGTGCTTGTATTCCAGTTCAATGCGGGTCATGCGCGCTTCAGCATCCTTTACTATTGAGATAATCGGTTCCTTGTTATCAGCAATTTCATAAATAGGACGTTCGCCTGCATTGGCTTTAGCCGGAATATCCGAAAACATAGTTTTGATGCGGGCTTCAATCTGATCCACATCCACATCGCCCACAATTAAAATGGCCTGCAGGTCAGGACGATACCATTTGTTGTAGTAATCGCGCAGGGTTTTGTGCGAAAAATTATTGATAACCGCGGTATCCCCAATCACATCGCGCTTGGCATACTGCGAGCCCGGGTATTTCAGAAAGTTGGATGCTTTCCACATGCGACGCTCTGCGCCTGCACCAGTACGCCATTCCTCACGGATAACGCCACGCTCGGAGTCAATTTCTTCGCCGGCCAGGGTGATGAAGCTCGACCAGTCGTGCAACACCAACAAAGCACTGTCGATAATTCCGGGGCGTGTAGTTGGGACATCCGACAAATTATATACGGTTTCGTCGAGCGATGTATATGCATTAATATTGGTACCAAACTTCACCCCTATCGACTCGAAATATTCAATGATTCGTTTTCCGGGGAAGTTCTTTGTACCATTAAACGCCATGTGCTCCAGGAAGTGAGCCAGGCCGTTCTGGTCGTCGTTTTCCAGAATAGCACCCACGTTCTGAGCAATGTAAAACTCAGCGCGTTCGCGGGGCTCCTGGTTGTGACGGATGTAATAAGTCATCCCATTGTCGAGTTTTCCATACCGGATTTTGGGGTCCATAGGGACCGGAGCTGGTTGTTGTGCCGAAACATACAGGCTCATACCTGCAAGCACAACTGCAAAAAGTAGTTTGTGAAAGCTTTTCATCTTTAGTTACTTTATAGATTTTTTACGAACTTGCAAAGTAAGAAAAAAAGATTTGAAAAATTACAAGGGAAATGCATATCTTTACATTCTTTATAACAAAAAGGAAAAAGTATGGCAGAAGTAATCAATATTGAAGCTGCGGCTTCGAAAGCTGAAAAATACCGGCAACTACTACCGCAACTTGAAGCACTCATCGGAGGAGAAACAGATGTAACCGCCAATCTGGCAAATATCGCTGCGGCTCTGAAGGAAACCTTCGGATGGTGGTGGGTTGGATTTTATTTGATGAAAGAGGGTGAACTGGTACTGGGACCGTTTCAGGGGCCTGTGGCCTGCACGCGCATTCGCAAGGGAAAAGGGGTGTGTGGCACTGCCTGGGAACAGCGCAAAAGCATACTGGTTCCCGATGTGAATGCCTTCCCGGGACATATCGCGTGTAGCTCGCTGTCGGTTGCGGAGATTGTGGTGCCCGTGTTTACAACTTCAGACGAGGTGCTGGGTGTGCTCGATGTCGACAGCGAACGGTATGATGCACT
>JAVFAG010000018.1:0-10102 GCA_034002585.1 Paludibacter sp. | reverse complement strand
AGCTCGGCACCATAATACCAGGCTTCCTCAATATTTTTATTCACCCAGGCAGGAGATACTTGTCCGAGAGGTGTCGCAACAAAGCCCTGCTCTTCGGCAATCATATCAAACAGGTAATTAGTAAATACATCAGTCTTCAGGAAAAAGCGGGGCGATGACAGGGTATAACCCAGGTTGACAAACACTCCCTGCTCGGGTTTCAGGTCCGGATTACCCACACGCAACGTTCCCTGCTGATCGATATACTTAAAACGCTCCTCCATGGAGGCTGCACGATAGGCATTGGCCAGCGACAACACCAGTCGGTGCATTCGGGCCGGTTGGTATTCCACATCGATATGTGCCGCATAGGCCAGTTCATGGGTAGTACGGTCGTAAAACAGTACTGTTGAATTGTGTGGCAGGGTGGTACGTTCACCCTTACTCAGTTTATACCTGTACACTTCCTTAAAGGCTGTATCGTTCATCGTTCGGATATAATCGACTCTCAAACCAGTATTGATATTCCACCGGTTGGGATCAAGCACCCAGCGGTACTGTCCGAACAATCCGGCATCGGTCATGGTAGCATAGGGAGTGGGTTGCTCGCCTGTAAAAATGGTATCGTTTGCCGTTGAGATGCGTACCCGTGTCGTTGTTTGCTTGCGTTGCCATCCTTCAGCACCTAGCGTAAGGGTATGGTAATCGTTGAAATACAGGTCGGCAGAAGTACGCAGTCCCGAAGTAACGTTCATACTTCCCGGGAAAATGGCCAGTTTGGGATTCACTATATTTTCCACTTCCCGCGAAACATTTTGCGTATAGGCTTTAAACCGAAGATCGCGAATCAGGTCCGACACATCGGTAAAAATGTACTCACCGCTTAGCTGATTGCGTGAAAAACCCAGGTAACGCACCTCTGCTGTAGCCGGGAAGGCATTTCCTCCGGGCAAACCAGCATTCCAGGCTTCGTAATGCTGATAACTCACCAGCAATTCCTGATTATCGCCATAGTGCATTCCACCCCGCAAACCAAAGGCTGCGTCGTTGAACTGACTATTGGGCATTGCTCCTTCGGGCGTAGTATAATTTTTTGCAGTTCGATACGAACCATCGAGTTGCAGGTACCAGTTATTTTCGGCCACACTTACTGCTGCATTCGAATGCCAGAGCGAATTTGCCGATTGCAGTCCCGTCCCCGCACGTCCGGTAATTTGCCGGTTTTTAGAATAAGAAGGCCGTTTCATCACATAATTAACCACACCGCCCAAGGCGCCCGTTCCGAAGAGTACGGATCCGGCACCTTTTACCAGTTCGATGCGTTCCACACTGCTCAGATCGACCACCGACAAAGCGCCGGCGATATCCGTAGCTGTCTGTATCCTGTCACCATCCACCAGAAACAGTAGCTTCGACTCAGGCATTCCGCGCAGGTTAATCGAGGTTGCCCAGGCTCCGTCGCGCGTGAGTGTCACTCCGGGAAGCTGATGCAATACATCGCCCGGACTCACCAGCGCCTTCGTTTCAATTTCGCCGGACGTTACGGTTTGAACAGGCAGGTTCAGTTTTGTATTTAAAATACCACTAACGGTGATTTCCGACAGCTGTTTTATAAACAGCAATGAATCAGCAGTTGGATAAGAAGGCTGAGAAGCATTCACCGAAAATGTAAATCCGGAAACAAGAGCAATAAAAAGAAGTCGGAAAACAGAGGATGTATTCATGTATTCAAAGCTTTGTCGTGTGATATATTGAGCTGCCAAAATTACAAAATTTAAAATTATTGTATTATCTTTGTTCGGCTTTTTAAATTATAATATGTTAAGAATGAAGAAAACAGCATTATTACTGCTCCTCATCGCATCCACATACCAGGTAATGGCATGTACCAACCTGCTGGCAGGCAAACTGGCCACCGTCGATGGATCGACGATGATTACCTACGCAGCCGATTCGTACAATTTGTTCGGATCCCTTTACCACTACCCTGCCCGAACTTATCCCGAAGGTACCATGCTCGATATTTACGAATGGGATACCGGCAAGTACCTGGGTAAGATAAAACAAGCGACTCAGACCTGGTCAGTAATTGGGAATATGAACGAATACCAGGTGAGTATTGCAGAAACCACCTTTGGCGGGCGCGAAGAGCTTATTGATACTACAGGAATCATCGACTACGGCAGTCTGATGTACATCGCCCTGCAACGTTCGCGTACCGCCCGCGAGGCCATCCGCGTAATGACTTCTCTGGTGGAGGAATATGGTTACTACAGCTCCGGCGAATCGTTTTCCATTGCCGACCCCAACGAGGTATGGATCATGGAGATGATAGGCAAAGGTCCACGAAACAAAGGCGCAGTTTGGGTAGCGATGCGCATACCCGACGACTGCATTGCTGCTCATGCCAACCAGGCACGAATCACTACTTTCCCTTTTGATGATAAAAACAACTGTCTGTATGCCCCCGACGTTATCGCTTTTGCCCGGGAAAAGGGCTATTTCAACGGTCGTAACAAGGATTTCAGCTTTTCGGACGTGTATGCTCCCCTCGATTACGGAGCGCTGCGCGCCTGCGAAGCACGCGTTTGGAGCTTCTTCCGTCAGGCCAGCACCGGCATGGACAAGTACCAAGCCTACATCAGCGGTGAGTCGGCCGAACGGATGCCCCTGTGGGTTAAACCTGCCCGCAAACTGAGTGTTCAGGATTTCAAGACCTTCATGCGCGACCAGTACGAAGGCACCGACCTCGACATCACCAAAGGGGTGGGAGCCGGATTTTACGGAAGCAAACTGCGCCTGAGCCCCCTGAGTTTCAATCTCGATGGTCAGACCTATTATCATGAACGCCCCATTGCCACCCAGCAAACCGGATTTTCATTTGTGGCTCAGATGCGCAACTGGCTGCCTTCGTATATCGGTGGCATCCTATGGTTTGGCGTCGACGATGCCCGCTTCACTATATATGCACCCATGTATTGTGGCATCAACAGCGTACCCGACTGCTACAGCGAAACCAACGGCAGCTTACTCGAATACTCCCCAACATCAGCCTTTTGGATTTTCAACCAGGTATCGAACTTTGCCTATGGGAAATACAGTTTGATGATCGATGATGTGAAGAAAACACAGCAACACTGGGAAACAAACTTTCAAACCCTTATCCCCAGTATTGATAAAACTGCGCTCGACCTTCCTGAGAAAGCCGCACGCGAGTTTCTCACCACCTTCAGTCATTCCCAGGCCGAGAACTCCACCCGCGCGTGGAAACGACTCGGCGAATACCTGCTGGTGAAACACCTCGACGGTGTTGTAAAAAAAGAAGAGAACGGCAGGTTCCTGATGAACGACAAGAAAATACCTCCGGGTGTGATTCGTCCCGGCTATCCTGAAGAAGTACTTCGCCAGATGGTGAAGGAAAATCCGGGAATGCGTGCTAAAACACAGGAAGAACTGGATAAACTAAAAACAGTAGTACCAAACTGATTCAACCTTTCCCGGGACTTTTGTTCCGGGATTTTTTGTAGCCTGTTCATGCCGGAATCGGTATGGTAAACTAACTATTTTTTTCTACCTTTGCAGCAAATTTCAAACTACTTTATGACCGAAAAGATTGTTATTCTCGACTTTGGTTCCCAAACCACCCAACTCATCGGACGTCGTATCCGCGAACTGAACGAATACTGCGAAATTCTACCTTACAACAAGTTTCCCGAAGACACCACCGGCATTAAAGGGGTTATCCTTTCAGGAAGCCCGTTTTCGGTGTACGACCCAACAGCCTTCGGCACCGAATTATCAAACATCAGGGGAAGAATTCCGGTATTGGGCATTTGCTACGGCGCTCAGTATATGGTGTACTCTTCCGGTGGAAAAGTAGAAGCAGCCGGTTCGCGCGAGTACGGTCGTGCCCAGCTTACCAGTGTCGACACTACCGACCCGCTGTTGAAAGGCATACAGCCCGGATCACAAATCTGGATGTCGCACGGCGACTCGATTACCAGTCTGCCTGCCGAATTTAAGCGTATCGCCGGCACCAACGATCTCGACCTGGCAGCGTACCGTGTGGAAGGCGAGAAAACCTGGGGCGTACAGTTTCATCCCGAAGTGTATCACACCCTCGATGGCATTCTGTTGCTCGAAAACTTCCTGAATATCTGTGGCAGTCAGCGCACCTGGTCACCGGCATCCTTTATTGAGACTACTGTTCAGGAATTACGCGACCAGCTGGGTAACGATAAAGTGGTGCTTGGACTCTCGGGCGGTGTCGATTCATCGGTCGCAGCTGTATTGCTTCACCGTGCCATTGGCGACAACCTCACCTGTATCTTTGTGGATCACGGTCTGTTGCGCAAAAACGAGTTCGAAACAGTATTGCGCGACTACGAGCACCTCGGATTAAAGGTAATCGGTGTGGATGCCCGTGAATATTTTTATACCAATCTGAAGGGCGTAACCGATCCCGAGAAGAAAAGGAAAATTATTGGTGCAGGCTTCATCGATGTATTTGATAAAGAAGCCCATAAAATACAGGATGTAAAATGGTTGGCCCAGGGAACGATTTATCCCGATGTGATTGAGTCGCTGTCGATTACCGGTACAGTTATTAAATCGCACCACAATGTAGGCGGCTTGCCCGAACGAATGAATCTGAAACTGTGTGAACCCTTACGATTACTTTTCAAGGATGAAGTACGCCGTGTAGGCACCGAGCTCGGTATGATGCGTCATCTTATTAAACGTCAGCCCTTCCCCGGACCCGGACTGGCCGTACGTATTCTGGGAGAAATAACCCCCGAAAAAGTGCGCATCGTACAGGATGCCGACGACATCTTCATCAATGCATTGCGCGAATGGAACCTCTACGACAAGGTATGGCAGGCAGGTGTTATTCTGTTACCGGTGCAGTCGGTAGGCGTTATGGGCGACGAGCGCACGTATGAAAATGCAGTAGCACTCAGAGCAGTAACATCCACCGATGCCATGACAGCCGACTGGGCGCAATTGCCGTATGAATTTCTGGCACGCGTCTCCAACGACATCATCAACAAGGTAAAAGGAGTAAACCGGGTAGTGTACGACATCAGTTCGAAGCCACCCGCAACCATAGAGTGGGAATAAAAATGATTGACACGCATGCTCACCTGTATGCCGAAGAATTCGACAACGACAGAGAGATGATGATACAGCGGGCCAGGGAGGCCTGCGTTCAGCAAATCGTTCTCCCCAATGTTGATTCTACTACACTGCAACGCATGCTGAACCTCGAAGCGGCCTATCCCGGATATTGTTTTGCTGCCATCGGGGTTCATCCCACCAGTATTGACGAAAACTACCGTGCCGAGCTGGAACTTGTGGAACAGGAGTTGAAACACCGTAAATGGATTGCCATCGGCGAGATTGGCACCGATTTGTACTGGGATAAAAGTCATTTGCGGGAGCAACAGGAAGCATTCGCACAACAGCTGGAATGGTCGCTTGAGTACGATTTACCTGTCATCATTCATGTACGCGATTCGTTTGAAGCCACTTTCGAAGTAATGGAGCAATACCGGGGCAAAGGATTGAAGGGAATTTTTCACAGTTTTACCGGAACATTGGAGCATGTACATACTATTCAACAATTGGGAACGTTTTACCTGGGAATAAACGGGATAGTCACCTTTAAAAATTCCGGTTTGCGGGATGTGCTGCGCGAGGTTCCTGTTGAGATGCTGGTGCTCGAAACCGACGCACCCTATCTTGCACCGGTACCTTTTCGGGGAAAGCGCAACGAAAGTGCATTGTTACAGCTTATAGCTGCCCGACTGGCTGAGGTATACGAAATCGGGGAAACAGAAATAAGAGAGCTAACAACAAAAAATGCAGAAAAGCTCTTTCATTTTGGCCAAATGACTGACTAAATAGCGTTTTTGGGTCAAAAAAACAGGATAAAAGGAACAAATTAGCATAAAGATAACTTGTATATCACAAATTTTTGCTAACTTGCGCCCCTAATTTGGAGAGGTGCTCGAGTGGTTGAAGAGGTACGCCTGGAAAGCGTATATACGGTGTGGAATCGTATCGAGAGTTCGAATCTCTTCCTCTCCGCAAAAAACTGAAAAACAACATTTTAAGATAGAAAATTCAAAAAAAGTAACAAAGTAAAAATTCAAAAAAAAAGGTAAAATGAAAAAGGTATTTGCAACTTTCTCAATCGTGGCACTTTTAGCTTTTGGTAGCATATCAGGTGTCATTGCACAGGATTCTATCGCCGCTGGAGCAACTGATTCAACTGAAGCAGTTCAGGCAGAAGTAGAAACAACATCAACCGAAGTGGTTGAAGAAGGCGGTATGCACAAAGCGTTGAAACAGAAATTCATCGAAGGGGATGCCATGTGGATGGCACCTGTTGCTTTCGCATTGATTCTGGGTCTTGCTTTGAGTATTGAACGTATCATTTATTTGAGCTTATCGTCGACCAACACTAAAAAGCTGCTCGAAAATATCGACGAAGCGTGGACAAAAGGTGGCGTATCGGCAGCCATGGATGTATGTCGTAACACACGTGGTCCTGTAGCCTCTATTTTCTATCAGGGTCTTTCCCGATACGATGAAGGCATAGAAGTAGTTGAAAAATCGGTAGCTTCTTACGGAGGTGTTCAGTTGGGTCTTCTTGAAAAGAACCTGACATGGATTGCACTTTTCATCGCTCTTTCTCCATCATTAGGATTCCTTGGGACAGTAATCGGGATGATCCAGGCCTTTGACAAAATTCAGCAGGTAGGTGATATCTCTGCAACTGTAGTAGCCGGTGGTATCAAGGTAGCTCTTTTGACAACTGTATTCGGTCTTATTTCTGCAATGATTCTGCAGGTATTCTACAACTATATTTTAACCATCATTGAAGGGCTGACCAACGACATGGAAGATGCTTCTATCTCTCTGCTGGATATTATAGTTAAACACTCAAAATAAGAAGCACTATGTTGAAAACAGTTAAACTTATAGGATTAGCACTTGTGATCCTCTCATTCCTGCTGTTGCTGGCATTTTTCGGCACACTGGGACAGGGAAGTGAATCACTGACCAGTGCATCCGGAGAGGCAATACATGTACCTCTTCTTACCGACGTTATTATTTATTGGGGTTACTTACTGTTCGGACTTGCTATTTTAGTAGCAGTTGGTGTAGCTCTTTACAAATTTGTAAAATCGTTGATTTCGAATCCTGCCGGTGCCATGAAATCAGTACTCCCGATTCTGCTTTTCGTTGGTATATTTATCATCTCATTTCTGGTAGGAAGTGGCGAAAAGATGTCGATTATCGGTTATGAAGGAACTCAAAACGAAGGTATCTGGGCACAGGTTTCCGATATGTTCCTCTACACCTTCTACGCTCTTTTTGCAATTTTGATAGTAACGATTTTCGGAGCTAGAATTTATACCTCGCTCAAATAATTAATCCATTTAATTTAAAAAAAATGGCAAGAAAATTAAATGAAATCAATGCGAGCTCGATGGCGGACATCTCGTTCCTGCTGCTGATTTTCTTCCTGGTTACCACCTCGATGAACGTTAGTACAGGGTTGACCCGTCGTCTCCCGCCACCGCTTCCGCCCGATCAGCAACCTCAGGATGTGGATATCAACAAACGAAATCTTTTCGTTGTGAAGATCAACAGCATGAATCAGTTGCTCGTACAGGGTGAAGAGCTGAATATCCGGGAGCTGAAGGATAAAGCCAAAGAGTTCATTGAAAATAAAGATAATGATCCTAACCTTCCGGTACGTGTCATGAACGATTTTGATCTGATTGGCCCGATGGAATATACCAAGGATCATGTGATTTCTGTTCAGAACGACGTTGACACACAATACCAGGTGTACATTGATGTTCAGAATGAGCTCGTTGCAGCTTACAATGAACTTCGGGAGGAATTGTCGAAAATGCAGTTCGGGAAATCGTTCAAAGACTTGAACGAAGAGCAACAGAAAGTAGTACAGGAAGTTTATCCTCAGAAAATCTCCGAGGCTGAACCCAAAAATTATGGAGGAGGAAACTAATGGCACAAATCAGAAAAAAGGAGAAAAAAGAAGCTCCGGCGTTGAGCACGTCATCGTTGCCCGACATTATTTTCATGTTGTTGTTCTTCTTCATGGCTGTTACTACCATGAAAGAGGTTACCTATAAGGTAAGGGTGATCCCTCCAACTGCTACGGAAATTCAGAAAATGGAAAACAAATCGTTGGTACGCTATATTTATATCGGTGAGCCAATGGCTGAATTCCGTGAACAGTTCGGTTCTACTACCCGCATTCAGCTTAACGACCAGTTTGCTGATGTTCCCGAAATCGAGACCTTTATCGTGCTCGAACGAAGCGCCATGAAGGAAGAAGATCAGAACCTGATGACCGTTTCCATTAAGGCTGATAAAGACACCAAAATGGGAGTTATCACAGACGTAAAACAAGCACTGCGAAGGGCTTACGCACTTAAGATCGTGTATCAGGCAGGATCGCGTAAAGCCTTCTAAAAAGCAAATACCGCAGATAAAGTCAGAGACTGTCCTCCAGGATTACCCGGGGGACAGTTTTTTTGTATTTACTACGGTTCTGCAAATCGTCGAAACCTTATCCCCTTATGTATCGCGGGACTCATCATTATAGGACAAAACGTTACGTTCGTTCCGTTTTTTTTTGTATTTTTGCGCCTCAATTTCAACTTTACTAATCAGCTACTTAACATACTATGCAGTTCAACGAATATCCCCGTCTCAACCTGTCCGACATCAACAAGGAAATGCTGGCTTACTGGAAAGAGCACGACCTCTTTCATAAGAGTATTGAAATGCGTGAAGGCCATCCTTCCTTCGTATTTTACGAGGGACCACCTTCGGCCAACGGGATGCCTGGTATTCACCACGTGATGGCCCGCGCTATCAAGGATATCTTCTGCCGTTATAAAACCATGCAGGGTTATCAGGTGAAACGAAAAGCCGGTTGGGATACGCATGGACTGCCCGTGGAACTGGGTGTGGAAAAAGCGCTGGGTATCACCAAGGAAGATATCGGAAAAACGATTACAGTAGAGGAATACAACGCTGCCTGTCGCCGCGATGTGATGAAATATACCCGTGAATGGGAAGATCTTACCGAAAAAATGGGTTATTGGGTGGATATGAACGATCCGTATATCACCTACGATAACCGTTATATCGAAACCTTGTGGTGGCTGCTGAAACAACTCTACACCAAAAATCTGCTGTATAAAGGCTATACTATTCAGCCTTATTCGCCTGCTGCCGGAACCGGACTGAGTACGCACGAGCTCAACCAGCCCGGCTGCTACCGCGATGTGAAGGATACCACCTGCGTGGCGCAGTTTAAGGTGAAGGATTCTTCACAACTTCCCTTTGAAGTGAAACATCCGGAAAGCTGCTACTTCCTTGCATGGACGACTACGCCCTGGACCCTTCCTTCAAATACGGCACTTTGCGTAGGACCATCGATTGAGTATGTGCTGGTGAACAGCTATAATCCGTATACGCATCAACCGGTATCGCTGGTGCTGGCTAAGGAACTGGTAAATGCGCATTTCAATCCTAAAAATGCAGAGCTGAAACTGGAAGAGTATACTGAAGGTGATAAAAATATCCCGTTTGAGATAGCCGGAAGCTGCAAAGGAAGCGAGTTGGCAGGAATTACCTACGAACAACTCATACCCTGGGTGAATCCCGGTGAAGGAGCTTTCCGTGTGATTACCGGCGATTTTGTAACTACCGAGGATGGTACCGGTATCGTGCACATTGCGCCCACCTTTGGTGCCGACGACGACCGTGTGGCTAAAGCGAATAGCGTTCCTGCATTGCTGCTGATCGATAAAGATGGCAACCGCCAACCTATGGTTGACAAAAGCGGACGTTTTTTCCGTTTGGAAGATTTAGATGCTTCGTTTGTGGCCACTTCCATGAATGTGGAATTATACAGCCAGTTTGCCGGAAGCTTTGTAAAAAATGCTTACAGCGACGAACTGAAGGATAGCGAATCGACTCTCGATATCGACCTGAGTGTCATGCTCAAACAACAGGGTCTGGCCTTTAAGATCGAAAAGCATGTACACAACTATCCGCACTGCTGGCGTAC
>JAVFAG010000017.1:0-42603 GCA_034002585.1 Paludibacter sp. | reverse complement strand
TTTTGAAAAAGTAAAACGAGAAGCAACACAGTTTCGGGCTATGACTAAAGGATATGGAGCAGGTTCGGGTAATTCAATTCCGGATTATATGTCGGTGGATGGTTTTCAGGCTATGGTTGATGCTGTGTTTGCAATTCGTCGGGATGAAAGGAAATAATATCTATTAAAAAAAATAGCATTAAAAATGAATTACAAGGCAACTAATTTATTAGTTATTGGGTTTGCAGGTCATATTGCAGGAATGTCAGCTGGTGAAAAAAAGGAAGCGGTTAAGCCTAATATTATTTACATATTCACCGACCAGCAACATGCAAATATGATGAGTTGTGCCGGTAATCAGTGGGTTAAAACACCCGCTATGGATTTTATAGCAGCAAACGGGGTGCGTTTTACTCGAGCTTATTGTGCCAATCCTGTAAGTGTTCCATCGCGAATGAGCATGATTACCGGAAGGATGAGTGGAGCATTTAACGATAAGAATGGAAAACAGGTTCGTGAGAACGACCTTGCCTTAACAGTGCCAACCATTTCTGACGAAATTAAAAACTCCACATTACCTTCCTATCTTATACGAGCTGGTTACGATGTATATTATGGTGGAAAAGTTCATCTACCTAAACCACTACAACCACAAAATCTGGGCGCAAAAATTATCAGTACCGATGAGCGGGAAGGTTTAGCTAATGATGCAGCAGCATTTCTCCGGAAACAGCACAAAAAACCGTTTTATCTGACTCTGTCGTTTATCAATCCGCACGATATCTGCTTTATGGCATTACGTGATTATACTACTTCAGAACTTGAACGAAAATACATTGGACGTGCTACAAAGGAGATTTCAGCACTCGATCAATCTTTGAAAATTCCTGAAGGAATATCTGAGAAAGAGTTTTTTGATAAATATTGCCCACCATTACCACCAAATTTTGAACCTCAACAAGATGAACCTGAAGCCGTTAGGAAGTTACTTCAAATCCGCGATTTCAGAATCCAGGCACGTGAGAACTATACTGAAAAACAGTGGAGAATGCATCGCTGGGCCTATGCACGGCTTACCGAACAGGTTGACGCACAAATTCAAACGGTGCTGAATGCCTTAATTGAAACCAATCAACTGGAGAATACAGTGCTCATTTTTTCAAGCGATCATGGTGAAATGAACTCAGCACATCGAATGGAACATAAAACAGCTTTGTACGAAGAATCAGCCGGAATTCCGTTCATGGTGATGTGGAAAGGTCATATAAAAGGCGGACGAGTAGATAGTACGCATTTGATTTCAAACGGATTGGATTTATTACCAACGGTTTGCGATTATGCTGGAATTAAAGGGGTTGCCGACCCCCGGGGAATGAGCGTGCGACCATTATTGGAAGAAACAAAAACTAAGTGGCGCAAAAGTCTGGGCGTGGAAACAGAAATCGGACGCATGGTGGTAACTGAAGACAAGTTGAAATACATAAAATATGATGCTGTGGGGATTGAAGAACAACTGATTGATTTGAAATCAGATCCATACGAGATGACACATGTCACGAATAACAAGAAATTCAAAACCGGACTTAGAATTGCTCGAAAAGCATATAATGAACTATGGTTTAAAGGCTTTTAAAAACAGAATATATGATAAACTTTAAAGCATTTGCAATATCAGTTGCAGTAGCGACTTTATTTTCGATACAATCAATACATTCACAGTCGGTTACGCAATCGCTGGATGGTACTTCCTGGTTAATTGATGGATTTAATTCCGATAAAAGCAAAAGTATTAGCCTGATAGGTACAGTTCCGGGAATGGTACACCCCGATTTGCAGCGTGAAGGGTTAATTCCCGATCCATTCTGGCGTGATAATTTCAAACTGTGTCAGTGGCCTGAGTTTTGGTCGTGGACCTATAAACGAACTTTTGATGTAGCGCCCGACATGCTGTCGAAACAATGGATACAGTTGCAGTTTGATGGAATTGATACCTATTCGGAAATTTATCTTAACGGTCGCAAACTGGGAACAACCAACAATATGTTTTTACCTTATCAGTTCAATGTAAATGGTTGGTTAAAAGAGAAAGGGAACACGCTTGAAGTGAGGTTACAACCGCTTGAAAAGATGGTTGGTGAAAAAGCCCGGTTAAGACAATTTAAAGGTGCTTTTGGAGATCCATACAGAGCATATGTTCGTCGTATGCAATGTACTTTTGGCTGGGACTGGGTGCCACGCTTTATTACGTATGGAGTTTGGAGGCCGGTTCGTATTGTTGGTTATGATAATACCCGTATAGATGATATTTTTATTTACACAAAGGAGCTGAAAAAAAACACAGCCCAAATGGCTTTAGAAGTTACAGCTACAACTATAATTAAAGAAGATCAGAAAGCAAGAATAACATGTTATGACCCACAAAACAAACCAGTTTGGAATACATCTGAACCCATTGGCGATGAGCCATTAAAAATCCATTTCGAAATAAAAGATCCACAAATTTGGTGGTCGAATGGTTTGGGAGAACATCCGATTTATCGTATTCATGTTGAACTTTTCGACTCAAAAGGAAAACTGATTCACCAAAAATCAATAGAAACAGGAGTTCGAACAGTAGCAGTTGAAGAGATAAAGGATAAGGAAGGAAATGGAAGTTCATTTACCGTAATTCTGAATGGAAAAAGGGTATATATAAAAGGCGGAAACTGGGTTCCTGCTGATCCGTTTCCTGCACGTATTACAAAAAATCAATACGCTACATTGCTAAAGCAAGCTCAGGATGCGGGTGTCAATATGTTACGTGTTTGGGGTGGGGGTATCTTCGAGCCACAGGAATTCTGGGATTTGTGTAACCGTATGGGGATTTTGGCTTCACAGGATTTTATGCTGGCTTGCGGCGGCTATCCCGACGATGACAAAGACTTTGTTAGTTTGTATAAACGTGAAGTGGAAGCAAATGTAAAGCTTATTCGAAGCAACCCTGCTCTTGTGTTCTGGTGTGGTGATAACGAACTTGGGTTAAATAAGAAACCATCTGATGAATGGTCATGTAAACTAATGAATCAAAATGTAATAGCGCCAATGATGGCAAAGTTGGACCCTTCACGACCGTTCCGAATTACTAGTCCGCTCGGTATTGACCCGGAAACTACCAATTCGCTTATTTCGGGCGATAGTCATGTAAATTCTTTTTTATCAAGGGAGTTTAAAAGCAACAATTTTGATCTCAGCAACTATCGTCAGGTTATTAGTAAATACAGTGCTGGTCGCTTTATGAGTGAACAAACCACAGCAGGAAGTCCACCAAAAAGCGTGTTGAGAAAATTCATGAACGATGAAGACCTCCTCGGTAGTGAAATGTATGAATATCATGACATTGATAATCCAGGGGCTGCCGGCCACCGAACACTCTTTTCCCACATGGAATATCTTGCAGAGCAATTATATGGTGATCCGAATGGAGATAATGATCGAAGGATTCGTCAAATGGAGTATATCCAACATGAATTTGTACGTTTAGGACTTGAAGGAAGTCGCCGCCGTAAGTTTTACTCGAGCGGAATTCAATTTTGGATGTATAATGATTGCTGGCCCGCGTTAGGCTGGAGCCTGATTGATTATTGGGGTGGCCGAAAAGCCGGCTGGTATGGTTTTGCTGCTGGCTCACGTCCCGTAATAGCTGCATCAGAACAAACTGATAAAACTATTAACTGGTGGATAAGCAACGATTTGGCGGAGGATATTGAAGCAAAAGTGCGTATTTTCATACAGCCTGTTGCAGAAAAAGCATTCAACATAAAACACTTCAATTTAAGACTGAAAGCCAACGAAAGTACAAAAATAAATGAACTGGATTTAGCCGAACTCAAGTCGAAATTAGCGACTAATGCTATTTTGGTTTGCGAAGTGGAAACTGCTAAAGGTAACGACCGAAGCTACTGGACTCCTGCGCGGCCACAAGATGTAAACTACGAACCTGTAAACCTGAGAGTAATACGTGAGCAAACTTATGAAAGTGGTATAGTAACAATCACGGCAGATAAGTGGGCACGTGTTGTAACGTTGGAAGGCGATGTGGAATTTGAAGATAATTACTTTGAATTACTACCGGGTGAAACCCGTACAATCAAGTGGAAAGCAAAAACAATTCCTTATAATGAAGAGATAAAGGTTAGTTGCTGGAATCAGTTAAAATGAAAAAACTAAAATACACTTGTTGCTCATTACTTGCAATTTCACCTGTTTTAGGACTTAATGCCGGTAAAAAAGTGGCTCATGAAACCGTGTTGCCAAATATTGTCTTAATTATTACCGACGATCAGGGATGGGGCGATGTACAAGCCAATGGTAATGCACTTATTCATACACCTGTACTGAATTCATTACTCAACAGTTCAGCCGTTTTCGAACGTTTTTATGCAACCCCATTAAGCGCCACTACCCGTGCATCATTGCTTACCGGAAGGTATCATTTACGTACCGGAAGTATTTTTGTACAAAGTGGACTTGAAAATATGAATCCCGAAGAAACCACCATTCCAGAGTTATTGAAAGAAGTTGGCTATTCAACAGGCTGTTTTGGCAAATGGCATAATGGAGCATATTTCCCATACTCACCAAACGGACAGGGATTTGACGAATTTCTGGGATTTACATCAGGGCACTGGGCCAACTATTTCGACCCGGAATTGCAACACAACGAAAAGCGAACTCAGGGCAAAGGGTATATAACCGACATTTTTACAGATGCTGCCCTCCGGTTCATCGAGAAGAATAAAAAACGTCCGTTTTTCTGTTATGTTCCCTATAATGCGCCTCATTCACCATTTCAGGTACCCGACCAATATTTCGACAAATACGATCAATCATTGCCCATTAAAAACGCTACAGAAAGAGCAATAGTTGCATCGGTATATGGCATGGTCGAAAATGTGGATTATAATATCGGAAGAATTATTCAAAGGCTGGATGAATTACAGTTAAGAGAAAACACGATCATCATCTTTCTTTCGGATAACGGGCCTGCACTAAAAGGAGTAGAACGCTTCAATGGAAGCATGCGGGGATCAAAAGGAGAGGTTCATGAAGGAGGTGTGCGGGTACCTTGTTTAATCAACTGGAAAAACACGATACCTTCCGGAAAAATTAGTCAGATGGCTTCGGTAATTGATTTGTTTCCAACAATTCAGGATATTTGCAATATAAAAAGAACACACTCTACTTTTCCTGTAGATGGTGTATCTTTAAAAAATAACCTTTTCGACCCGAAAGCAGGTTTGCCGAAACGCTACCTGTTTACACACCGATATACAGGTAAACTAAGCCCTGTAACAGGTTCACTGCGCACAGGAGATTTATGTCTTACGGTCGTTAAAGATTCTATCCTGCTTTTCGATTTAGCTAAAGACCCTTCGCAAAAAAGAAACATTTATGATGAAAACAATCCCGGTCATTTGACTTTGCTGTTGAATTACCAAAACTGGTTTAAGGAGACTTCACAAACTATAAATTCGCAAGTCCTTGTTCCGATAGGTTATGAAAATGCACCTGAAGTTAGAATTGCTGCTACCGATGGTAAACTTCATGGCGGATTAAAAATACATGGTGCGCCTAATGATAATTGGGTGAATGGTTTTGAAAATATTTCCGATTCCCTTTGTATTGATATAGATGTGCGAAGAAAAGGGAAATATCAATTTGAAATTGAATACGCCACAGTGGGTTATAATCAAAATATACTCATTGGAATAGAATGTAATAACAGCACTATCAGCCGTCCATTACCTCCGTTTTTATCCAAACATCTACCCAATCACGATAGGGTTGACAGATTTCCTGCTGCATATCCACAGACATGGGGAAGGCTGAAAGCAGGTAAAATGAAATTATCGGAAGGTAAATACAGGTTAAAAGTATATGTTACGAATGCTGAGTCGCCAACAAACATACAATTACGAAGAATACTACTAACAAATTTGTAAAAAAAGGATGAAACGAACTGCTGTTTTTATTGCCATATACCTGCAACTTGCAAATATTTGTGCACAATCGTCACATGTTTATTTAGGTGAATTAAAACCGTTTTGGCGAAATCAGCCCGTTTTGGGTCCATATCTTCAGGAAGGAATTTGGCTGGATGAAGTTCCGGAATACTTTTTTGATACTGATTTCTCCTACAAGAAACGTCCTTTTCCCAAAGAGGTACTTTTTGCCGACAGGTTATCTGTTGTACGAATACTTGGTGGTACCGATGCGTACCCGGGACTTGTTTTACCACGAAAAACCGGAGTGAATGACGATGGTACGATGAAAAAATCGACGATGAGTGCAAATGATACCGCCGCGATAAATCTACTCTCAGAGTACGATTTTGTATATCGAAAAAAGGATGGATCTCTTGCTTTTCGCAAAGAGTTAATCAGAAACCGCTTACAACCATATCTTGACAATGGGTATACTGATTTTACGATTGTACTCGACAATGTGCCCTGGTGTTTAACCCAAACACCGGTAATTGGTTCATTCGGTCAGGTTGCTCCACCTGACAATCCACAGGAATGGTATAGTACAGTAAAAGAACTCTGTATCACCCTTAAAGAACTTCTTGGAGAAGAAAAAGCTAATCGGCTTCGATTCAGAATTGGTACTGAAATGAATGGAAGAGAACGGTTTGCCGGAACCGAAGATCAATTTATCACTCATTACGATTATGCTGCAGCTGCCATTGAAGAAGTGTTGCCTGAAGCTCGATTAGGTTTGTATAATGTAGCTTCTGTCAGCGTAAATAATGTAAAAAAATTGCATAATATTAACACATATAATCTGTTTTATCATGCAGCCAATGGTATTAACCGGCAATCGGGCAAACCCAATAAAGCCATTCCATATGCAGCCATTTCAAGGTATTATTTTGAAAAAAATGATTTGACCAAAATTGTTTCGGGTGCAACAGAATACTGGGACTTTTTGAGAGACAGTATTCAGGGATATAAGCAATTTACCCGCGAAATACATGAATACGGTGCTATAGCTGACTGGAGTGCTCAACCACGAACCGACAATCCTGATGCATTTGGGAATGCAATGAATCTGAATATGTTGATAAATCTGTACACAAGTGGTGTATCACAGATTTTTCACTGGAATATGTTGGATCACGTAAAAATTCCGGGTAAGAAAAGCATTACTATTCCAAACAGTCAACTATGGGGTTATAGTGTGTTGGAATATATGAAAGGAGGAGAATCCTTCCGGCTAATACCTTCAACAAAGAAGAACACATACGACAAAACAATCCAAACCGCTCTTTTAAGTGTTTTTAAAGACAAAGCATATTTACTTGTAAGCTCTTTTCATCCCGAAAGAACCAACATTGACACATATGAAGTTTCAATAGAAATTCCCAAAGAAATTATTCCCTTCGTAGTTAAACGTAGCAGCAGGGCGTCGCTTACCAACTCAAATTCAATCAGTTTTAATTTACGTAATGACCTTGAAAAAGAAGGCATTCTGAATCCATTATTAAAAGACAAACCCGGTTACACAACCGGGTTCAGAAACCTGACAAATAATTACTCTAAAGCGACAGAGCTTTTATCTCAAAAATGGGCTAGCTATGTTGACATGTGGCAAAACTCGCTCACATTACAAGACGTAAAAGGAATACTCATGAATAAAAATGAATCCTATTTACTGACTTTTGAAATGACCACACCTGAGAGTACTATTATAGTATTAAGTTATCAATAAAAAAAACACCTATGACACGCAAAGCTTTTAAAATGTACCTCAAACCAGGATTTGAGAATGAGTACGAAAAACGTCACAACGAAATCTGGCCTGAATTGAAACAACTTATTCATGAGAGCGGGGTTTATGATTATTCAATTTTTTGGGATCAGGAAACCAATATACTTTTTGCAACACAAAAAAATATTGGAAAAGCTGGTTCACAAGACCTCGGTAACGAACAAATTGTGCAAAAATGGTGGGCCTATATGGCTGATATAATGGAAACTAACACAGACAACTCACCAGTGACTGTAGAGCTCAACGAATTATTTTATCTGGAATAAAAATACTTGTATCATACTATTTTGAAATGTAAACATACTTTACAATTTAAGTATTTCAATTACTTTCGCCAAGTGAATTCATTCGCCTTCAATAACTTTAAATACAATCCTATGTCAAGCAAAAATCACAAAAAAAGACACTTTTTATTAAAAGTACTCCTCGTGTTTCTGACTGTAAGCATTCCCTTAAACATGCAAAATCTGTTTGCTCAGGCACAACAAACCATTAAGGCAAAAATTATTGACGAAGAAGATCAGCCTTTAATTGGAGTTAGTGTAATTGTAAAGGGAACCTCAACAGGAACAACAACCGATTTTAATGGGGAGTTTTCAATCAGAGTTCCATCAGGCAAAACGCTGGTACTTACCTATGTTGGTTTTGTCACTCAGGAATTGAGTGCTACAGCAGCCAATGGTAAAGTTATAAAAATGTACGAGTCATCAAAACTGATTGATGAACTGGTTGTTGTGGGGTATGGAACTCAACGAAAGATCGATGTTTCCGGATCTGTTAGTTCAGTCAATTCTGATGTAACCAGGGAACGGGTAATTCTCAATATAGGAGATGCCCTGAAGGGAAAAGTCTCAGGAGTTGTAGTTACTGCAATGGATGGACAACCCGGGTCAACCAACTCAATTTCAATACGTGGAAACACATCGTTAAGTGGCGACAGTGAGCCCTTATACATTATTGATGGGGTTATTTCTGAAGCCACAGATGTTATTCCTTCTCAGATTGCAACCATCGACATATTAAAAGATGCCTCTTCAACTGCTATATACGGTTCAAGAGGTGCTAACGGTGTTATATTGATTACCACAACACAGGGGACAAAAAACACCAAAGCCAGGGTTAACTTCTATGGTTTATATGGCACTCAACAATTGACCAAATTTATGCCCATGATGAACTCGGAACAATTTGCCGATTTTAAATACCTTACATATATTAATTCCGCAGGAGCAAATTATGATGCTAGTGTTTCAGGTCAACCCTGGGGTGATGTTGAAACAGGTGCAATGTTGCTTTCAGATGACGAAGGAAGGCTATGGACCATTGCACGAAATGCATATTTCAACACCTATTTTTATCATGAGGATCAAATTCCGGGGAATACCGACTGGCAAAAAGAAATATATCGAAATGCTCCAATCCAGGATTATCGTCTTACAATTAGTGGAGGAGGTGATAAATCGACCTACTCTGTTATGCTGGGTCGAAAAATTCAGGATGGAATACAGATTGCATCCGGATATAACAATTACAATTTCAGGGTAAACCTGAGGCAAGCCATCAATAACAAAATGAATTTTGGATTGAGTTCATCGCTGCAACAAGTAACTACCGATCCATCAAAAGCGACCAATATTCTGAATTTAACTCCCTTTTTGAATGTAAACGAACCTGCCCGTAAACTTCCCAACGAAGATCAGGAACCAACTACCATTCAAAATCCACTCTTCTATACTAAATTAATTACCAATGTAAATAAAGAACTGGTTTATATCAATAACGGAACTTTTGATTGGCAAATCATCAAAGGTTTAGTATTAAATCTATCTGGTTCATACACTACACGAAATTTTACCAATGAAAAATTCTATCCGGGAAATGTAACTCAGGGTGGTGGTAAAAATAGTAATGGTATAGCCACATTGACTCAGCGTAGCGTTGAAGAATTGAGGAGTGAAAACACCTTACAGTACAACTCAAAAAAGGGAAGCCACAACTATGGGATTATGTTGGGTAATTCATTTTCAACCAGGACTACAAAAATTTCGGTAGCAGAGAATTCCAATTTCACACTTCAGGATCTGGGGATCTGGGGAATGGGAGAAGGTTTGGCTCCTTCAACTCCATCTTATGGGTACATTGGAGTGAACAATGTCTCTTGGTTTGGAAGAGTAAATTATACCTTTGCGGATAAATATATTTTCAAAGCTTCAATGCGTGCAGATGCATCTTCAGTATTTGCAAAAAACAACAAATGGGGTTACTTTCCGTCAGTTGGTGCAGCCTGGAGAATAAATGAAGAACCATTTTTACGTTCAGTTAAAGATATTACAAATCTTAAATTGCGTTTTAGTTATGGGGTAAGTGGAAAACAGTCCATCTCACCTTATCAGTCATTGTCCACGGCCATTTTATCTAAGATTACACCTGATGGCTTAAATAATATGAGCACCCTTATATTCAGCAGATTAGGAAATGACAACCTAAAATGGGAAACAACCAGAGAAACTAATTTAGGTTTCGATTTAGGGTTATTTAAAGACAAATTGAATCTGGTTTTTGACGTATATGAAAAAAGAACTTTTGATTTGCTATATGAAGATCCTTTGCCACATTACTCTGGATTCAGAAGTCAGATGACCAATGTTGGTGAAATATCAAATCGTGGTATAGAACTGGGAATTAATGCTATTCCATTCAAAAAAAGAAATGGGCTGACATGGGAGATAAACTTTAATATCAGCAAAAATATAAGTAAAATAATTAGTTTAGGTCAGCAGGATTTTAAATTAATAGGTACTGGTTGGAGTAAACCTGAAGCAGTACAGGGAATTTTGAAAGTAGGCGATCCACTGGGTAACTGGTATGGTTATAAAACGAATGGATTATGGCAATCGTATGCAGAAATTGAAGCTGCACGTGCAAATGGAACTTTAGCCACAGGAATAGCCTGTCATCCGGGTTATATCAAGTATCAGGATGTAAGTGGCCCCGATGGTGTTCCTGATGGAAAAATCACTTCAGATGATCGCCAGGTACTGGGAAATGGATTTCCGGATTTTACAGGAGGGTTGACAAATTCATTTTCATACAAAGGTGTTGGATTAACTTTCACATTGCAATATTCGTACGGCCAGGATGTTTTCAACGCAACAGCCTGGGGTATTGATGCAGTATCACCTTCGACTTCAGGTTATTCCTACCATTCAGCACTTTTAAACTCTTTTCGTCCTACACTCTATCATTTCGATGCTGTAACCGGGGAGAAGGGTGAAGTATTTATTGAAGGAATCAATTCAAACCGGTATCCTACATTCATGGCACAACGAATCAATAATACAGAAGAAGTACCACTCGACTGGTATGTTGAAGATGCCTCTTTTCTTCGACTTGCCGACATTACTTTGTCGTATACAGTAAATTCAAAAATGTTGTCGAAGTTAAAACTGTCCAATGTAAAACTTTTCCTAACGGGAACAAATCTCTATGTGTTAACCAATTATTCAGGTTATGACCCTGAAGTAAACTCTTCGAGGGGGCAAGCTTCCTATTTAATGCCCGGGCTTGACAGTCAATCGTATCCCAAGTCAAGGATTATTTCAGCAGGTATAAATGTAGCATTCTGATAAATAACTCTTAAATAAAGAATAAGTCATGAAAAGAATTAAATCAATTTCGATATATATTGTTTTACTAACAATTACATTTTTCCTGCCCGGATGCGAGGATTTTTTAACTGAAAAACCGGTTGATTTCCGATCATCTTCCAATTCATATCAGGATGAATCGGGGGTATTTTCGGGGGTTTTAGGACTGTACCAGTTATATAGTGATTTATATATTCATAAAACAACTCCTTTTATTGGAGAATTAGGTACCGATGAATCGATAGCCTCAGCAAATGATGCGGGCCTATCGGCAATTTACCGTTATTCGTTAACATCAAATGATCTGTATGTACTCCCGGATTGGTATGCAATGCATTATCAGTTGATTAGTAGTTGTAATGTTTTAATCGACCGGGTGACTGCCAATTTCCCTGAACCCAACGCTTCTATTCAACGAATGGTTGCCGAGGCAAAAGCGTTAAGGGCATGGTCGTATTTCAGGCTGGTCCAGACTTTTGGTCCGGTACCTCTTACTACGAAAGAAATGATGACAGAGATTGACTGGAATATCGGCAGAGCCCCCGTCAAAGATATATACGAACAAATCATTGCCGATCTGGAAGATGCAACAAGTCCGGGTGTTTTACCAGCTGCTAAAGATGCAACAAGTCCTGTCCGCATTTCACAGTACGTGGCCAAGGCTATGTTGGGAAAAGTATATCTCACAATGGCGTCAACAAAAGAGACCGGAGTTGTCGATGATTTACTATCAAAAATTGACCGTTCCGATTGGGGCTATTCGAAAATCCCTGAAACTTCAAAAGAATTGTATCAGAAGGCTGTAACTGTTTTGACCGACATTAAAGAGAACGCTGGAATAACCCTCGAACCTGATTACAGAAAACTATTTGTTGCAGAATATAAAAATGTAATCCCAGAAAACATGTGGGAATTGCAGGCAAATGATGGTAAAGCAACGGCCAATCCAAACCGGGGATTTTACTTCCTGTTTAATTACGGTATTGCTGTAGGAAATTCAATGACAACTGCATATAATGTAATCTGGCGTAAAATGGTGATGTTTGGCCCTGCATTGATGCTTCGGGGCAATCAATCAATAAACAATAAAGTGGAATATATAGGCGGTTACGAAGAATCCGACAAACGAAAACCCTGGGTACTTTCAGGCGGCAGGATGGTAACTGATGGACAAGGAGTTGAGCATCCACAATATTGGAGGGCGATTTACAATGTTGGAACTAAAGTGTTTACACCAATAGCTAAACAAGGTAAATCTGTGGCTGTACAGGAAAACACCTGGTTGTCCGATAGTTGGTTTTATACCTGTGTTACCAAGTTCCGGTTTTACCTTGATAAACCTCTCGACGAATCCACTTCTTATACAGATGTTAATAGTTTGCCACTTAATTTCACGGTCATTCGTTATGCTGATGTATTGCTTATGCTGGCCGAAGCATCAATGAAAGCCAATGATAATCAGGCAACCGATTTAACTGCCGACTGTATGAACATGATTCGGAATCGTTCAAGGGATGAAAGTAAGCCCGACGCATACACAGAACTTCCCTTGTATGATAAAACAACAATTACCGCAGAAGACATTTTGAATGAAAGAAAACTGGAGCTTTGTTTCGAAAATGTACGTTGGTTTGATCTGGCTCGTACAGGTAAGTTATTAGAAAAGTATAATCTCGCTGTGCCGGCAGCTGCCAACAATCAAACAACACATCCGGTAATCACCGACACCAAGCATTATCTTTATCCATTCCCTCAGGCACAAATTGAGGTGTCGTTGAACAAAAAGGATATGTTTCAAAATTATGGTTATTAATCAAAAAAATGTTTGATCATGAAAAATATCACAAAAATATTCAGACTTATTACTTTTGTCACACTCATATTTCAACTAATCAGCTGTGAGTTAAATGCATTAGATCCTCTTGAAAACGACATCACGGATCCAAATGCATATACATTACCAAGAGCTATTTTTATGGGTACCACTGTAAAAATTTCAGGTACTTTTATCGTCAGAACCGATTCTTCATCCTTATATCTGCGATCTGTAAGTTCAGCTACAAGCACGGCAGACATTCCAGTAGAAATTCCTTTTAACGGAATCACTGGTTGGACGGTTTCATTTAAAGTTCCTTCTTCGGGTGAAATACCGGAGGGAAGATACCATTTGGTGGTTAAACGGGGAAACAACGAATACATCATAAAAAGGAAACTGGCCGCCATGTCGGTTTTTGCAAATGAATCGTTCAATAGAGAACCCATTGAAGGTGATAATATCATCGTGAGTGATTGTAAGATAGATAAACAGGGTACAGATATGTATGGGGCCGGAGATGAAATAATCCTGAAAGGAATTGGGTTTTCTCCAACCGATTCTCTGTATTTTGACACAAGCCGGCCTGCATTTAGTGCCTCTCCACATTTGATTACAGACACTGAAGCACGATTTATTGTACCTTCGGGATTGAATGAAGGAATTGCCACACTTCGTTTTTCAAATATGCCGGTTTACTCAATTCCAACGGGATATAAACCCTCTTTTATAAGTTTAAATGGAATAAAATTTGGAAAACCAATAACCGGAGTTTCAAATATTATATTACCTGCGGGTAACGCTAAAGCGGGTGAAATAATTACAATAAAAGGTACTGGCTTTACATCAGGCGATAAAGTAGTGATACGTGCAAATGGAGTTGCTGAGGAAGTGAACATTAATGAAACAGCCTTACCCGATTTAAGCTTCAGTTTACCAACTTTAGCTGATGGTAAAAAGTCGCAGATATTGTTAAAACGGCAGGGATATTCGAACTTGCATCTGGGTTTTATTGCGGCCACTTCTGATCAGAAAAACAGTTATATCAGCAATGTTTCAATACCAACCAATCTTCCTTCCGGATTACAAGGCAAAGCTTTGACCTTTACCATTAATGGTTCTGGCTTTATTACAGGTGATAAGATTATTCTGGGTACTACGGTATTAACCACTACTTCTGTTACAACATCTTCAATCACAGTATCGACTCCGGCAGCCAATACCCCAATAGGTGAGTATAATGTGTTGCTTCGCCGTGGTACTCAACCCGATGAATTAATTGGCAAGGTGAATGTTGTGACAGCTCCCCGGCTGTTTGAATATGCTGAAGGTGGAATTGTATTCTGGCTCGACAGCAAAAATCCGGTAAAAGGAATGGTTTGTGCAGTAAAAGATGCAACTCCTTCCAACAATATTAATGATTCTGAACTATCTAAGGTCATTTTCGGTATTCATACGAATGCTCAGGGAATTGTATTACCGGCAACTTCACTTGCAAAAGCGATAGGTACCGGTGCTGCAAACACCCAGAGTATCCTTGAAATTCAGAAGGAATTTGCCAAAGCTGCAATTTTTTGTGATACCCTTGTTGTTGAATCAAATTCGACAACTTCTTACAACGATTGGTATATTCCCTCAATTGATGAATTGACCGAAATGTTTAGAGTGAGGGCATCTATTAACACTGCAGCTCTTGTTGCAGGCCGGGGTGGCGAAGCATTTAATGTTCAAGCCTCTACCACTCAAAGTGCTCCTGGCAAACTCCCGATTGCCGGATACATGAGTTCAAGTGCATTTACATTCTCACGTATTTGGGCACATTCGTTCCAGAATGCCAATCAGAAGCCTACAGCATATCCGAAAATCAATTACTTCAGACTTAGACCCGTTCGATCATTTGATTTATCTCCAAATTAATAATTTCAATGTGTTGATTTAGTAACACCCCGGACATCTGCTTTTTAGAAATGTCCGGGGTTATATAAAGAAAATAAGAATGAAAAAGACTGCTTTACTTTTTTTGTTTCTTCTCCACTGTTTTATTTCTAATGCAGATACTCACATCATCAACCTGAAATGTGAATTTTTAACCGAACCTATTGGCGTGGATTCTCATAATCCTCGATTTTCATGGCAATTCAAGGGTAAGTCAAATTTCCAACAAAATAGCTATTTAGTTGAAATTGCATCTAAGAAACACCTGTTGAATCAAGGGAAAGCAGACATCTTGATTTCCGAAGAAATAAATACTACTCAACCGATAGCGGTAATTCCGATAAACAACCTACAGGATAAATCCCGCTATTATTGGCGGGTAACGGTTTGGGACAAAGCAAAAAAGACAAAAATTACCTCTCCTGCTTCCTGGTTTGAGACGGGAATCAAGAGTTTAAGCAGCTGGAAAGCAAGTTGGATTACCGACAACCAGAACATGGATTTCAGGCCCTCACCTCTTTTCAGAAAAACGTTTACTGTTCAGAAAAAAATTAAATACGCGAGATTGTATGTTTCTGCCGCAGGATATTATGAGATATTTCTGAACGGGGATAAAGTCAGTAATCACATTCTTGATCCGGGTTACACGCATTTCAACAAACGATTATTGTATGTTACACATGATGTAACAACTTTAATCAAAAATAAAAACTGTATTTCTGCTGTCTTAGGTAATGGCTGGTACAATATACAATCTCTGGCAGTCTGGAACTTTGATCAGGCTGAATGGAGAAACCGTCCCCGTTTTATAAGCGAACTGGAAATTGTTTATGTTGATGGAAGCAGAGAAACAATACTTTCAGATTCTAGTTGGAGAACCGCTACCGGACCCTATCGTTTTAACAATCTGTATAGCGGCGAAATAATTGATGCGAATAAAGAAGAAACGGGTTGGAAAAACCATACTTTTGATGATTCTAATTGGGAAAATGCCATAGAAGTTATTTCCCCTGCACCAATTCTTGAATCACAGATTATGCCTGCAATCAAAATAACAGAAGAAATAGCCCCGAAAAGTATAAAAAAAATAAGTGATCGAATTTATGTGGTAGATTTTGGGTATAATTCTGCTGGATTTTGCCGGTTTTCTGTGAAAGGTCAAAAGGGAATGAAGGTTACTCTGAAATATGGTGAGAAAATCAATCCTGAAGGACGTTTGGATCAAAATTTCATTAATAAATATTTCCAAAAAGAAGGACCATTGGTAAAACGTAAAGAAGGAGCTAAACCGCCGGTTATTGATACGAATGAGATCTTTCAGATGGATACTTACATAGTTAAAGGAGGTACAAAAAAGGAGACTTTTGTTCCTTCATTTTCTTATAAAGGATTCCAATTTGTAGAAATTGAAAGTAGTGAACCTATACAACTTACAGAGAAGGACATCACCGCACTTTTTATTCATACGGATGTAAAGAAGATAGGTAATTTCAGTTGCTCCAGTGAGTTACTAACAAAAATCTATGAAGCAACAATGCGTGCCTATAAGAGTAACCTCCACAGCATACCAACCGATTGCCCGCAACGGGAAAAAAATGGATGGACTGCAGATGCTTATATTTCCATTGATCTCGCTTTACTCAATTACGATGGCCTGTTGGTTTACGAGAAATGGATGCGTGACTTTATTGACAATCAAAACTCTGAAGGAAAAATTGCAGGCATTGTACCGAGTGCAGGCTGGGGCTATATCGATTGGGTAGGTCCAACCTGGGATTTGGCTATGTTTGTAATACCAGATGCTCTATACCGTTATTATGGACAGACCCGTGCAATTGAGCAACTTTACCCAACTCTGGAGAGATATTTAAGTTATCTTGAATCGAGAGAAAAAGATGGAATGATTACTTTTGGCATTGGCGATTGGGTTCCTGCTAAAACAAAAACACCTACCGATTTCACATCCATGTGTACCTATTACTATGATCACGTTCTGATGGCAAAATTTGCAACATTATTAGGTAAAGATGCCTCTCCCTATCAAAGAAAGGCAATAGAGATTCGTGAAATTGTTAATAAGAGATATTTTGACCCTGTACGATCGTTGTATGCAAACGGTTCTCAAACATCCTATGCTTATCCATTGTACATAGGACTAGCTCCCGACGAACATCGTAAGGCTTTGGCAGGGAAGCTGAATGAATCGATTATGAATAACAATTATTACCTCGATTTTGGGATGATGGGTAGTCGTTATGTTCCCCGGGTATTATCGGCTTATGGATACCATGAAACAGTACTGAAAATGGCGTTGAAAGAAGATGAACCTTCATGGGGAAGTTGGATAAAAAAAGGATTAACAACATTACCGGAGTGGTTTCAACAAGAAGAATATGATAAAGCATCATTAAATCATGTTTTTCTTGGCGATATATCAGCATGGATGCTGAACTTTCTTGCCGGCATTCGTCAGCCGGATAATGCTGTCGGGTTTCAGGAAATTATCATTCAACCAGTTTATACCAAACAACTTAACAGTGTCAAAGGCGAATTTATTTCCCTAAATGGAAAAATTAGTTCTGCCTGGGAACGAAAGGGTAACAAACTGCAACTAATAGTTCGAATACCGCAAAACTGTACAGCAACAGTTTATACAAATAAAACGATTAAACTGGGTCCGGGAAATTATAAGTTTAAATGGAACGAAAATGTTAACTAAAGAATAAGTATGAATACAAGACCAATATCTTCTGTACTTACAGGAGTATTAGCTATTTCAACTCTCACCTCATTTGCTGCAAAAAAGTCAGAACGTCCGAATATCATTTTTATAATGTCCGACGACGCTTCCAACCCGGCAATAAGTTGTTACAACGGACGATACGCTCGTGTTTATCAAACCAGGAACATCGACCGTATTGCACATGAAGGAGTCCGATTCGATAATTGCTATGCTTTGAATTCAATAAGTGTTCCGAGCAGGGCAACAATTCTTACCGGCCAATATAGTCATAAAAACGGGGTTTATACACTTGATGATTCTATGGACACATCCGCTGTGACAATACCCTCACTTTTAAAAAAAGAGGGTTATTCTACTGCATTGGTGGGCAAATGGCACTTGGTGACCGAGCCACAGGGTTTCGATTATTATTTTGCAATGAAGGGTCAGGGTCGCTATTTTGATCCGTTTTTTAATATTAAGGGTCAACTCGATGGACCAACATTCGAAAAATCAAAAGGGACTGAATTCAAAGGTCGCCACATAACATCACTCATTGGAGATAAATCGCTGGAATGGCTTGACAACAGAGATAAATCGAAACCATTTATGTTGATGTGTCAGTTTAAAGCACCTCATCGTCCTTTCGAACCTGATCCCAAATTCAGAGACCTGTTTAAGAATATCAACCTGCCTGAACCTGAAAGTTTGCTGGAGAGTTATGAAGGAAAAGGCGAATATAACAAACGAATACACATGACTCTGGAAAAAATGGATAAAGTTGACCTTAAAACTGAAATTCCTGCTAATCTGAGTCGTGATGAACATCGTAGGTGGGCATATCAGATCTATATGAAGGATTATTTGCGTTGTATGGCTGGTGTCGACGAAAATGTAGGTAGATTGCTCGACTATCTGGATAGAAACGGTTTAACGGAAAACACAATTGTTATTTACACTTCAGATCAGGGATTCTTTCTGGGCGAACATGGCTGGTTCGATAAACGTATGATGTATGAAGAAAGTATCAATATGCCTTTCGTCATTCGTTATCCCAAATCACTTAAACCACAACAAGTCAACAAAGATATCATTACTAACGCTGATTTTGCTCCTACACTGCTTGACATGGCCGGTATAAAAGTCCCATCAGCAATGCAGGGTAAGAGTTTTTTCCATAATGCCAGAGGAAAAACGCCTGTAAACTGGCGCAAGTCGTTTTATTATCGTTACTGGATGAATAATGAAATTTACCATAAAACAGTGGCACATTTTGGTATTCGTACACACGACTACAAACTGATTTTTTATTATGGTCACCCTCTCGGCAAAACAGGTTCGTCTAATTATCCAACAGATTATACTCCGGAATGGGAATTTTTTGACCTTCGTAAAGATCCGCAAGAAATGAAAAATGAATACAGCAACCCGCTATATTCAAAAGAAATTGCTAAGTTAAAGAAGGAATTGCTGAAACAAAAAAAGGTTTGTGGAGATAATGAAGATGGTACAATTCCAGCAATGCAGAATATTATGAAAAAGTATTACTGGTAGCAGATGAAAGTAAAGTTTTCTTGAGAATGAAATCATCATATAAAAGCAACTATTTTTCGGTTACGCTGTTGTACCTGCCCCAGAAACCGCTCGAGAGGTACACCACAGCAGGATTATCCATCGGGGCATTGGTCCGGGGTGAGGATCCGAAGTAAGAGTACAGATTTTTGAGCGCTGAAATGGGATATACGGCCGGAATTTCCTGATCGCGCAGGATATTTTCTCCGTAAAGATTGTCGGTGCGAAAGCTGGTGAGTTTATTCGACAACACCCATCCTTCGGCGGAAGAACCGAAGTTCCAGCTGAACTGAGCATTTCCGGTCAGGCATAAGCCCGTGAACGCAACTAATAGCTGCAGTTTAATTCTAATCATCTCTGGGTATTATGTTTTACCTTACCTTAATCACCAGTTCTTTCCAGAGTGCGGCACCCAACTCTTTACTTCGTTGTGTAGGAAGCGAGGTGCCAATCATCAGTTTATAAAAGCCTTTGAGCATCACTTTTTCTCCTGCTTTGTTTACACTCATCAGTGAAGATACAGGAATTTGCATGTTGAATGTTTCAGTTTGTCCAGCTGCAAGTTGAATACGCTTAACCGCCTTAAGATCATGAAGTGGTGTTGCGAACGGGGCATCGGGAGTTTTCACATAGCACTGAAGTACTTCACCTGCTGCAAAATCAGATTCATTGCTAACAGGAATACGTATATTCAGGGTATCCCTGGCAGTAACAATGGAATTAACAGGTAGTGGATCGCTAGTCACTATTTTCGCATACGAAAGTCCGAAACCAAAAGGATATTGCGGTTCGTGTTGCATGTATTTGTAGGTTCTGCCCTGCATGCTATAATCGGCATAGGCGGGTAAATGTGTTTCAGAAGCCGGAAAAGTGATGGGTAATTTACCGCTCGGCGACACGTCACCAAAGATGATATCAGCCAGCGCATCTCCTCCCGCCTGCCCCGGGTAGAAGACAAACAGCAGGGCATCGGCCATCGCAGAGATTTCTTTTAAATCGACCGGACTGCCACCTGTGACCACAATTATCAACGGTTTTTTGACTTTTGAACGCAGATCGCGCAGGTAATGCATCTGTGTTTCGGGAATGCCCAAATTCCGCCGGTCGCTTTTATAATCGGAAGCAATCGACTCACCTTCTTCGCCTTCCGAAAGTGTAGTTAAACCCACAACCGCTATCACAGCGTCGGCTTCGGCAGCTTCAGTCATAGCCCAGTTGATATCGTTTTTGTTCATCTGGTCGTACATAAAACCCCGACGATACTCGAGTCGTGTTCCCAGACTCACCGACCGGGTTATTCCTTCCAGGAAAGTTCGCGCCTCATCGGTTTGTCCGTTGTAGTTGCCGAGCAAAACATCCACATCAGCTGCATTGGGTCCAAGCATATACAAATGTTTGATTGATTTACTCAGGGGCAGAACCTGATTATTTTTCAGTAGCACAATGGATTTCTGAGCAGCTTCTCTGGCCAGTGCTTTATGTGCAGGACTTCCCACCACCGATGCAGGGATATTGCGGTAAGGATGATTTTCGTCGAACATTCCCAAACGGAAAAGCACACGCAGGTTATTACGCAAAGCACGGTCGATTTCAGCTTCAGTTACCAACCCTTGCTTCAATGCTTCTTTGAGTGCCGGAAACTCATCGCCACAATTCACATCCACGCCCGAATTGAGTGCGAGTGCGGCCGATTGCAACACATTTTCAGTTACTTTGTGCCCGGCATGAAAATCGGAAACAGCCCAGCAATCGGATACTATCTGTCCTTTAAACTGCCATTTCCCGCGCAGTAATTCGTTCAGCAACAAATTGCTGGCACAACAGGGTTCTCCGTAAAGCCGGTTGTAACCGCACATTACCGAAGCCACGCCGGCACGCGCAAGTGCTTCGAAAGCAGGAAGATAGGTTTCGTACAAATCTTTGGGAGAAGCGTAGGCATCGAAAGTATGCCGTTCGCTTTCGGGACCGCTATGTACGGCAATATGTTTGGCACAGGCTGCAGTGCGGTAATAGTAAGGATGGTCGCCCTGCAACCCTTTTACATACGCAACTCCGAGCGAAGAAGTCAGAAAAGGATCCTCACCGAATGTTTCCATACCCCTTCCCCAGCGCGGATCGCGGAAAATATTAATATTGGGCGACCAGAGGGTCAGTCCACCATATTGGGTAATATTCCCGATTTTCACTGCCTCATCGTGTTTAGCCCTCGCCTCCAGGGAAACCGCCTCACCGATTCGTTTTATCAGGTCAGCATCGAAAGTGGCTGCCATGGCAATGGGTTGCGGAAAAACGGTAGCCCTGCCAAAGCGCGCCACCCCGTGCAGACCCTCGTTCCACCAGTTGTAAGCAGGAATGCCAAGGCGCTCAATGGCGGGTGCGTTGTATTTCAGCTGATTGATTTTTTCGTCAACAGTCATCCTGCTGATGAGGTCGCTGATGCGATGTTCAACTTCCTGACCTTGATTTCTGAAAGGAAGAGTTGCGTTTTGCTGTGCCTGCATCATGGTCGCAAACAACAGGAATGCGAAAAAAAATGGTATTCTCATGCGTACTATATTTGCAAAAAGGCTATTAAAATTCTTATTATTAACTAAATAGGTTGAACACAGGATATAAACCTATCCCTAATACATTCCATTTGTACGGTGCTCCCCACTTCTTCTTTCGGGCCCCTTGCGCAGGGGAATCTTATCTCCGCCGGTAGATTTCATCCAGTTGAAAAGCTCATTCTTTAGAGAGATACCAATAGAATCGTAGGCAGCATCAAAAATGAGATTCCGGGTTTCGCCCGGGTCCTGCTGCAGGTCATACAATTCGTTGGCATCCCAAACACCCTGATTGAAGATGTATTTGTAGCGGTCGGTGCGAACACCAAAGATGGTGGGTGTATTTGGATACTGAAACTCCCAGTAGTATTCGTAGAAGAATTTATCGCGCCAGTCTTTTACTTCTTTCCCCTGCATGAGCGGTGCAAACGAAGCGCCCACCATGTGAGCAGGTTTTTTCAGCCCGGCCAGTTCGAGTACAGTGGGTGCTATATCCACATTAAGCACCATTGGATTCACTTTGGTGCCGGCAGGTATAATGGCCGGACAGTAGGCTATCAGGGGTACGCGGGTCGATTCTTCATAAAAATGCCGCTTGTCCATGAGTCCGTGTTCACCCATCGAATGTCCGTTGTCGCCCATGTAAATGATGACAGTTTCTTTATCGAGCCCCGTTGCTTTGAGGTAAGCCATCAGTTCGCCGATGGTTTCATCCATGCTGGTTAATGTTTCGCAGTAACGCCGGAAAATATCGGGCCATTCCTCTTCATCGTGCAAAGCACCGTGCCAACTGTAGGCTCTGCTTTTCACCCAGTCGGGAATTGCCTGATTGCCGAAATACTCCCTGCCATGCTTCTTCTCATGCCGGGCGGGTTCGGTTTGCTTGCCGCTGACATACTGATAAAGGGTCTCAGCAGCAGGAATTAACTCCTTATCGTACATCCCTTTCTGCTTATGTGCGGCTTTCCATTCGTGATGAACAGCTTTATGCGAAAGATACACAAAAAAAGGCTTTTGCTGATCCCTCTTTTTCAGCCAGTCGATGGTATGTTTTGTAAGCAAATCGCTGATATAGGTCGAATCACTATAGCTGATTCTTTCGCCGTTGATGTTGAGGGTGGGATTGTAGTATTCGCCCTGTCCCATAAAACTCTCCCAATGCGAAAATCCACGCTGTGGTTCATCGGTTTCATGGCCCATGTGCCACTTCCCAAAGAGGGCTGTTTCGTATCCTGCATTTTGCAGGTATTGAGGAAAGAAAATCAAGTCTTCGCGCACGGGTTCATAATTATCAACCACCTCGTGCTGATGGGCATACAAACTGGTAAGTATGGATGCCCGGCTTGGCGATGAGAGCGATGAAGTGCAGAATGCGTTTCGCAAATGAGCTCCGTTGAGAGCCAACTCATCAAGGTGAGGAGTCTGAAGCCAGGGAACTTTACCTGTAAATCCAAAAAAATCGTGGCGATGGTCGTCGCTAAGTATAAATATTATATTGCGTGGCTTTACACCGGGTATCTTTTCAGCAACGGGCTTTTCGGGCGACTGACAAGACGACAGGGTCAACATACCTGCTGCAAATCCTGCAAAAGTTGGGGTAAATTTCATACGGTAATGATTGTTTTTTAAAGGTCGTATGGAACTCGCATGTCAACATTGCCATAACCTTGGATGTGAAGTAGTTACATGCTCATTTCATACGGCAATTTTTACGATAGATAGCATTTATTTTGAAAGAATTCAATCTGCAATGATTTATACTCTCAGCGGACAATTAGTTTCGTCGAAAAGTGTTTTCCGTCCGAGCGTATTCCAAGTATATAAACACCCGGCATCAAAATGAGTCTTGGTGTATAGACATCTCCCGAAAGCACAGGAACATCCGCCAGGATATTCCTGCCACTCACATCATACAAATTAAAAATGAGATTATTTTTAGCTTCCATAGCAAAGAACGAAAGACCAGTTGTAAGCACATAGGGTTGTTCATTTTCAGAAATAATAGTAGAAGTATAGGCATTGGACAAAGAGGAGAACATAACATCATCGATAAAATAGTTACGGGTACTATTGTGCGAAGGTGTCATGTCGGGCACTATAGTTAGTGATGTATACTTTCGGTCGGTTTCCGAACCTGCCAGGTCGAAAACAAAATCGACCCATTTGGCAGTTAGTAAGGTGTCGGCAGCATTAACAGGAACAATTCTCCGTAGTGGTGTGCCGCTTTCGTTACCCGAAAGCATCAATTGTACTCCCCGGTTGATGGTACCGCGATATAATTTCACATGCAAAAAACGAGGCAACGCATCCAGATCAAACAAGTCGGTGCCTGCAAGTGCAACTCCAACCTGATTGGAAGAAAATGCCAGACGGGAAAGCTTCATGCATTTCGCCGAATTATTCACCGCACTTTTTATGGGATTGGCCTGATCGACCTGCACAGAAGCTCCGGATGCCGAACCCTGCCAGGGAAGATAGGGCGTTTCGAAATCGTCGACAATTTCCCCCTGATCATTTATTCCACGGGTTGCCATTACCACTTCGTCGGAACTTAGTGATGGTTGACCATTTGCATTAACAGCTGTAACCGTAAAATGATAGGCCGATGCCGGATTCAGGCCTGTGAGCTGCAGCAGCGTATCGGTCACAGTTTGGAGCAGTTGCTTTTCATTATAAACCAGGTAAGAGGCCGTATTAGCTATAGGTTTCCACGACAAGCGAACCGAACCGGCAGTACGTTGTGTATACCGCAATTGTTCAGGCTTTTGCTGCGCAAACCATACATTTTCAGGGGCATTATCAATAACATTGGAAAGACGAATATCGTCGATATAGCTAATGGTATTATCGGGAGCACCCACTCCGGGAATCAGGAAGAATCCTTCAAATACACGACCATCCATCGAAACCTGCTGATTGTCTTTCATTAAGTCGAAGGTATATTCCTGCCATTGTCCGTTTTGGCCGGTTACAGTTGAATTGAACTCAACAAACTCAGAACCACTGCTTAATTTCAACCGTACGGGCGAATTCTCCTGACGAAGCAGTTTGGCCTTGAAATAGCGGTACTGTCCGGCACCTACACCTACACTTATCTGCTTACGGGACAACTGAATACCAGCCTGCTCGGAAGATCCACTCAGACGTGTTACTTTCAACACCATGTCGCTGCCATTCAACGCATCTTTTTGAGGATTGGCAATATTACCTTCGATGCGAACCGAACCTACCTGGGTGTAGGTATAACTAAAACCTTCCATTTGGTCAATCAATTCCTCTTTATCACCATCCTCAGCAGGAAAAGCTTCTATCCGGATGGTCACATCTTTGGTATCCTTCAGGTTGATGGCCAGTTTTTTATAACTACTGTTCGACGAATTGGTGGTCAGCGGAAAATTTCTTCCCTCCAGGTAAGTGGCCGAGAGTACCTGAAATTCGCCTGAATCGGGTGAGCGAAGTACAAACTTCATCAACTTGCCGTTTTGAGTAAGTGTAGCTGTACGCTTATCAGCTGAAAGCGTTATATTGGCCCGGGTATGCATATTCCACCAAATATTTTTGTTGGATTTAGCTGCAATATTATCGTTTATAGTAATCACACGACGTTCGCGATCAAGGCTGAAGCCACGGGTGTAGCTGTTCACATCCCGGTTGTAAATCATGTTCATATTGATGGCACCCGTTCCCACTTTCTCCGAAGAATTTATAAAACCTCGGTACACCGCTTCCTGGGAGGGATTTTGATCGGCACGGTAATCGGGATTAAACACCACTGCATTCTTGCCTTCAGCTCGCTTGCGGTAAAAATGCCAGCTTTGCGAGGAGGAAGGAGCGTAATTCGACCCACTATACGTAGGTGTACAATCGTTGTTAGCTTTGTCACCAAAATCGAAATACCCGGTATTGGTATATGAGTCGCTTCCGAGATTTCCAAATGCCCAGTATTCGCCAAGCCCCTGAATATAGAAAGAACCTGCATCGAGGTGACCGTGATTGGCCCTGTTATCGCCTGCATGTACGCCCAAATAGAGAGCGTTGCGGTCTTTCCAGCGCTCCACAAACGAATACAGATCGATGCCCCTGATGTAATTATCGTGTCCAACGGTTAGTTCAGCACCCTGTTGAACCAATGTTGGATTGTAGTGGAATAAATCGAACCAGGGCATCCATCCTCCATTTTCCATAAATAAATCGTAGCTCAGTTTAGCCAGATTAGCATCCTGAAGATGTTTAGAAAACCACATAATAGAATTGGTGCGGTTGGAACGAACTCCATCATCGCCCACATTCAGGGTTGCCACCGGCCCGGATGTATAAACAGGGAAATAGCCCGTTTTACGAAGTCCGTTTGTGCCTGAATATCCATAGGTAGTTCCCAGTGTACGCTGCATAATATCAAAAGCTGTTACGGTGTACATCAACCCATAACTCCAGTACATCAACCCTTCCTCACTTTGTCCGTCGGGTTCAAAGGCATTGATATAATTGGGAAGAAAATTGATGGCACGGGATGCAACATCGCTCAACAGGGACTTATCGTGCTCAAACATAGTCAGACAGACAGCAATCACCCCTCCGTTACAGATACCATTCCAGTTGTTGTTGGCTCCCATCCAGTACCAGCTTCGTGAAGCAGTGCCATTGTACTGAGCCTGAACGGGAATTATAACATACTTACGTGTCATGGCATACAAGGAGTCCTTTTGCGCCTGCGTCATCCAGCCCGCCAGGGCATCGTAAATCATGGCAGCATTAAAGGCGCCAATTCCTGTATCGAGAAAATGTCTGTCGCGGTAAGGAGCAGTAGTAGCGACACCCCAATCCTGGTAATTCATCAGCGCAACTGCTACATCCCACAGTCGGCGGGCATATTTTTCATCACCGGTAATCATATATGCGATCGAAAGCTGAGGTACAAATTCTTTTGAAATGGTATGAACTGAACTAACACGAAGATTTGCAGCATCGAGTCCCCATCCCGGGATGGTCTTGGTGAGTGCTGAGTTTGCTTCACCAAGTATGCGGTCAATCGACTTTTTAACGAGGTCATCACCCGAAGTATATAAATTTTTTAGTGTGTTTACTTCCTGAGCATTTCCAAACAGCCGTGGATAAGATGTTGTATTCCAAACTGTTTCGAAGGCCTGGGTGACATTGGAAGATGTAGCAGTAACAAATTGTGCATTGAGTCGCAAATTGAAGCCTGCCATAACAACGAGTAGAATTAATAAAGACTTTTTCATCTATAATTAGTGTAGTGTCAACTCTAAAAAAGAGCGAATTAGTTAGCGAATTATGATTTTACGATTGGTTATACCTGTACCCTGCACAATAGAAATAACGTATATTCCGGGACTGTGGTTTACAATTGGCAATATTTCTCCCGGCATAGCTTTTCCTGAGCTCATTAAACGGCCTGAAGCATCTAATATCCTGAAATTATACACATCCTTTATTCCTTCTACCAGAATGCCTTCTTTTGCTATTGAAACAATTGGTTGCTCAAACGCGGGATAAAGTCCATTTGGAATTTCCTGTTTGAAAAGCTCCACATCATCGTACCAAACCCGGGCAGCCGAATTGGGGGCAGCGTACCAGGCGGCAATTCCCACTTCGCAATGTGGATTCGAAACCTCAATGTTACGAAGCTCAATGGTTCTGAAATCTCCTTCCACATTAGGAATATTTATCTTCTGCTCACTGCGGCCGTGATTCTTCACATAGATATAGGCATCGGGAGTGAGATAGGTTTTTACTTTAACTCTCAGAGTGTAGATGCCCGGATCAATTTCTGTAACGATCTGCGTTGCTGTCTGCCGGCTTTTCACTTCATACGCATATCGGCCACTTGCCTTATTTTGTACATGAAGCGGTTGACCACCCAGTGTGGGCCATTGTGAAACACTGATTTTCTGTCCGGCATTTACCCCGATAATACCATCACAGTCGAAACTCCCGTTGGCTATGTGATTGCGCGTTTGGCCCAGCCATTGGTCATCCAGCCAGTTTACTCTTGTCTGCATCCAGTTTCTTAGATGAGTGAGTTCATCAATGTAATCCTGCGCCATATAAAATACCGGCCATACAGTTCGACCTACCATTTGCCAGGCCTGATTGTTGCGAAAAGCAGCATCTGCTGTTAGTTGTTGTAATGAATCAAGTACTGATATAATTCGACGGTCTGACAATTGATTATTTCGCAGCTGTTTCCAGTTTTGTCGCAACTTTGCTAAAAAACCCGGATTTCGTAATATTTGTTTGAACCAAAACGGGGCTGCAAAAGCTGCCTGGTTGTACGACCAGCCTTCAGTACTCCAGGCCCATCCGTAATCAGCATTTCCAAAGGAAATATTAAAATCCCAAATTGAGAGTTTGAATCGTCGATCCTTTGAGTCAGCATCTTTATACAGATGAGTACTCAATCTGTAGCCATCCACATTTCGTGTCAATTCCTGAGCTAGAATATAACCCATTACCGAATGAGGGTCGATAAAGAAAGGATAACCACGTATACTATCGTTAAAATCAGCCCTTTCCATTATCAGTTCAAAAGAATCAATTCGCTGGCGGATAAAATTCAGCTGTTCATCTGTAATATCTTCAGGTTTAGGATATTTATACTGATAGTAAACTTTTTCACGCCACGATTCACGGTTGCCCAGCAAGTTTCGTATATCCCGGGTGGAATTGAAACCCGGATCAGAGGTTCGATCAATTTCGAGGTGATAACCACATTCCTGCGGACGTCCTGCCTTATTTTTAGCCGATGCAATATCCAGCCGGTTTTTTCCACGTTCAATCTTTTCAGCAAGAATATACAGGCCATAATACTTGCCATTGAAGATAAGCTCACAAAAACGCATTTTTGGAATAAAATCCTGAGTACCCTGCATTAACTCCATCACCAAAGCGTCGCGCAAGAAACTTTTATCGTTAAAGGGGGCCAGCAGTACCCAATCGGACGCAGCAGGCATGCCCAAAAGTGAAACAGCGGTATCGGCAGCAAGCGAATCGGCAGCATACCACTGACGCCATAGCTCGAGAGAATAGGGTTTTTTAGGCGATGAACTAAACGAACTACTGCCTCTGTACTTCAACCCTGCATAGCCATTAAAAGCAAAAAGCGTATCCTGAGGGGTCACCGTGCCGTTATCTGACGGTTCAATCAATTTTAGTTGCACAGCTATCCGTTCATCCTGACTTTTATCCTTTAACTGTTGATTTTCAGTATCGACAATCAACAATGGTAATGTACCCGACCGATATTCTACATTCACCGGAGGTGGAAATGAATGTTGGGCATCCAAGCTGTTCTGTTGTAACACGAACAGGACAATCAGTGCAAAGGATATTTTCAACAGTTGAGTCACGTAACACAGTATTTTTTTATTAAAGAGCCTGTTATCAGCGGCTATGAGTTTAACTCATCTACCCGACAACAGGCTCTCGTACTAATCAACAATTCAACCAAAAATGTGCTAAAATCAACGAATCAGTTTCAGACTCTGCGTACCAGATGCAGTTCTTAATTCAACAATATACACGCCTGAATTCAGCTCGGGTAATTGCATACTATTTATACCTTCGAACATGGTTGCTTTATCGGCCAAAACAGCTACCGAACGACCGGAAATGTCGAACAAACGTAGTGACACAGGCTGAGCTGAAGGAAGATCAAAGATTACTTCGTTACCATGAACAAACATATTATACTCTTTACGTACGAGGTTGGATGGCAACGATGAAATCACAACCGGATCAGCAGTCATACTAAAAATCAGGTTATCAACATAATAATTGCGAATTTCCTGGGTACGTTTTGTATTTTCAAATGTATTGTCTGGAAGAATTTCAATTTGGCTTACATTGGTCATTCCCTTTGTAAATTTGTACACAAAATTAACCCACTGGTTAGCTGGTCGGGAATTGCGGTAGAAGTAGGATTTTACAGTTCCGGTAGCCGTTGCCTGAATCACCGAATCCTTTACCCATCCCTGTTGACGTGAAGCAACAATTGGATCAAGGGTAAGTCCTCCAATTTTCACTACAGGTAAACCATTACCCACCGGGCTGTGCATTTGCATCTGGAAATATTTAAATGCTTCTTCGTTCGTAGATGATGAATCCATAGGAACCTGGAAATAATTCTTAACGGTGAATGTAACGAAGGTATTCGAGTTACCGGTTCTGCCCTGTGCACCATAGGCTAGTGAGTCACCCGGAGTTCTGGTCAGACGGAGAACGCGATCCGACATATTTCCGGCACCTTTCACTGGATTTTCAAGGTATTCCTGGTGCGAACCATCCTGCCAACGCGTCCATTTATAGAAATCCTTTTCGAAATCTTCAGCCAAAACCCATGAAAAATCTTCAGCTGCTTTCAGGCGATATGCATAGGCCAGTGATTCACCGTCGGTTGTTAACCCGCTGTTATTTGCTCCCGAAACTGAGAACTCATACTTAATACCTGGTTGCATTCCGGCTTCTTCATAAGTCATTTCGTGCGACACCACGCGGTTATCATCGATAACGGCGAGCTGCTGACCATTCATTTTGATGATGTATTTATCAGCCACTTCCATTTTGTTCCACTTCAATACAATTTTGAAATCGGTGGCTAAAGCACTGAAACCAGCAATTTTCTGCTGATCAATTGGAATTACCGGAGGAGTATTTGTAAAGTAAATATCATCAATATAAGTAGTATCGGTATTTCCACCGCTCGAACGGTCGGGTTGAATCAGGAATACGTTGTAACCACCATTTTTGTCATTATTGGCAACCAAATCGTAGCTTGAACGGCTTTTGGTTTTATCGGCAAGGTTGAAAATAAACCATTGCCATTTGCCAACGCGCGATGGAGGATCATTTGGAAGGTGTTCACTACCATACTGTTGTACCGGAGTGAGTCCCTTAAATTCAACTTTGGCAACCAATTCTCCCGGAGTTGATTTTAATGCCCGGAACACAACATATTGATATTTAGGAAGTCCGGTTGTACCTACCTGGTATTTGGAAGGCAATAAATTACCCGTGCTGGTTGGATCATCCACATTAAAACTACGGATAGGTCCATCCCAAATCTGCCCCCCTGATTTACGTACATAACGCAATACTTTATTAGTAGGATCGAAAGGGTCGGTTACGATAGCACGGCTCCCACCATCTGCCGAATTCCAGTTTACAGCTACGGCAGAATCGCCTTCAAAGTCATCGATAATCCAGGGCTCGGTTCCCGGTAGAGTTAGAGTTTGAGCAATAGCTCCTGTGATAGAGAAAGCAGCCCAAAAAATAAAAAGTAATTTTGTTTTCATGCTTGTTACATTTTAAAAAGTTAAACATAAACGAAGCTCCACCGCTCAAACGCCTGACCGTGTTTAAACGGTGGAACTTCATGTTACAAATATACACTGCTGAGACAGTGGTTTATAATAATTATTAGTGCAATATTGATACTATTTTGTGGCACATACTTACCAGCCCGGATTCTGTGTAATTCTTCCACCCGACTTCATTACTTCACTGTTAGGAATAGGATATAAATACATCTTATCATCCCATACCCTTTTTTCTACAATGTATTGAGGATCATAGGTCTGAACTCCGTTTTCGTTCGTAATTTTCATGGCCCTGATAGTCAGAATAGCCTCCCTTTGTTGTGGATCGTCGAGCAGACGCCAGCGACGTATATCGAAGAAACGATGACCTTCGAAGGCCAGTTCTATCTGTCGTTCTTTCCGAATGATTTGTATAAAGGCTTCACGTGAAGTACCTACAGGATAGGCATAGAGATTAAAACGGCTGCTTACCCTGACCTTGGTGCGCAGATCATTCACTAAAGCCAGTGCTGATTTGGAATGAGAAGTACCGTCGGTTGCCGTCGTTGATGATGGAGTCGGACATACATGAAATAAAGCTTCAGCATAATTAAGGTACAGTTCATTCATACCAAAAAGCACCCAGCTATGCCATGAATCCTGTCCTAATTTTAAATCCAGGCCGGTATTTACATATTTCCGCATATAGTAACCTGTAGTTGTTGCTCTGAATTTTCCCAGACCATCCATCCCACCAACAAAAGTCTCAACTGGCCGCATATTAGTTAAACCAAAAGAATAAGGCCGTCCGTTTATAACCACAATTGAATCGATGCGGGGATCACGACGATTATACGGATTGGCAGGGTTGTATACATCGGCAGCAGCACTCATACCAAAATTATCAATGAAATTTTGGGTAGGACATACTGTATTGGATCCACCAAGCTCAAAACCGATAGGATAATTTGCCTTTTCAAAACTATTACTTTTTGCCCATCGCTTTTCAAATATTACTTCGTCTTTTGTATATCCCGGCAAGGAGTAAGCAGGGGTGAAAATATTGAGGTAATTATTTTTGATTAATCCACGCTGACGAGGAGGTAAATCGAAATACTTTTTGCCAATATTGGCAGCACGGTACCATTTGGTTATATCGTTGGTGGAATTAAACAAGGGGCTGGCTGCATACACAGCTGCGCGAAGTGCCAGTGCGAAAGCTGTACCTTTGGTTACACGACCAATCTTACTTTGTCCGGCTGCACCACTAATGCCCGGAGCTTCACCTTCACCGTTACGCGAACCCGATGGAATTCCATAATTATACCAGGTATGTGGCAAATAATCAGCTACTTCCATACATTCACGAATAATAAAGCTGTACACCGAATCTGCCGACTGACGAGTGTAACTAAAATCGGCGTTCAAATCCAGAGTTTGAGTTAGCAAGGGCACCCCGCCATATCGCTTCACCAGTTCAAAGTAGAAGAAGGCACGTAAAAGGCGGGCTTCGTAACGTAATTTATTGATATTATCCCACTGATCAATATAGTTATTTTTAGATGGAAGCGAAATGGTATCACGCTTGGCTAATACTTCTGAAAAATTTGCAGATCCTTCAAGAAACAGATTCGCCTTACGAATTCCGGTATAGTAATGCGACCATTTATCGTCAGGATTGGATGTTGGTCCCCATGCACCGGTTGCGAACTGATGTATGGCACTGTTTTCATTGGCATGATGCGCTTCGTCACAGGCTGCTGCAAGCATCGAACCTGAAATATCGTTGTAACCTGATGGTAAATAGGAATAAATGCCGGAACCAAAATCACGCATGGTATTGTATTCAGTAAATACTTCTTCTGCTACGTAATTACTGTCGAGTTTTCGATCCAGGAAATCGGTTTCACAACTGCTTAGCAACAGGGTTACTAACAGGACAGATGCAGTATATATTTTATGAATTGTTTTCATTGTTCTATCATTTTTTAAAAGGTTAGACTCATACCCGCGTTAAGGGTTTTAAGCAGTGGATAGCGGTTAATATCCATGCTTTCCACATCCACACTTACTTCATCTACCTGCTGTTGTGTCCAAAGGTTGTTTCCGGAAATAAATAATCTACAGTTCTCAATCTTAAGATATCGGGTAATGGATGCAGGTAAAGTATATCCTAACTCAATGTTTTTTAATCGCAGGTATGAACCATCGCGTAACCAAAACGTGGATGTGCGGTAATTATTTGCATTATCGAGGGTTGAGAGTCGAGGATAGGTAGCTGTAGCGGATGTTTCCGGAGTCCAGCGGCCCTCAACAGCCCATTGGGTAATACGTGCATTTTCAATAAATGGTTTTACCATATTTCCACTTAGCACTACCGAGCGATTTCCTACACCCTGAAGTATCCATGAAAAGTCGAAACCACGGTAACTGAGCGCTCCGTTGAAAGCATAAATAAGTTCAGGTATTACTGATTTACCAATGGCTTTCATATCCAACTCATCGATAAAATTATCGTTGTTCATATCGCGGTATTTCAGGTCGCCCGGTTTATTGGTTCCGAAAAGCTGTTTTGGACTTGCATTGATATCGGCCTGATCGGCAAAAAATCCAATAGCCTCCAACCCAAAAATAGTTCCTATTGGATAACCGGTTTCCCAACGGTAATCATCTTTTCGGGGCTCTTCGTTTTTATTGATGACTTTACTTTGTATAAACGACAAATTACCACCCAGTGAGAATTCAAACTCCCCTATTTTCTCTGTATAATCGAGCTGAATTTCAATACCCTTATTTTCAGTTATACCTTCGTTTACATAAGGTAAAGTGATACCAATATAGGCCGGACGGGTACCCGATGCAGGAACAAGAATGCCTTCGCGCTTTTCATAAAAGAGACTTGCATTTAATAACAAATGATTGTTAAACCAGTTAGACTCGATTGATATATCAGACTTACGGGCAGTCTCCCAGGTCAAACCCGGATTTGCCAAAGTACCTTCCTGAAGATTCGGTAACCCAACTGTTGATTCACCGCCTATAGTTATTCCTGTTCCATTGTTATAATATTGCTGGTAGCCCCAACGACCTGTGCTTCCTAATCTGTCGCTTCCGGTGAGCCCTGTTGCAGCATTCAGCTTCAGATAACTTACTACCTGATTATCGGTTAAAAAGTCTTCATTCGAAATCACCCATCCTGCCGACACTGCCGGAAAGAATCCGAATCGCTTACCCGGTTCAAAATTATCGGAACCACTATACGATGCCACCACCTGAGCAAAATAGGTATCACGGTATCCATAGTGCAATCGCCCCATCAATCGTTGCTGTGCAAATGGAGTATGCACACCGTTAGCCCGGTACACATTCTGATGATAGACCAGCATTCCATCCAGTGCATGTTCACCAAAAACGTGGTTATAATCGAACCCTCCTTCAATATTTGTACGGTTCCACTGCCAGTACGTACGTTGTGCAATGGCCGGATCACCATACTGTCCACGCATAACATAACTATATTGCGTTGTATCCTTACCTGCAACACTTCCGGGTTTCAGGTTTACTTCGAAATAGGGATACTGCCGTGTCTTGTCGTAATTGGTTTTAAACCAGCTACTAAAAGCCGCTGTTCCAAAAACGCCAAGTCCCGGAACCAGTTTTGATAAGTTATAATGTAATCGCAATGTTTCGTTTAATTCACGGGAATGATAGGAACGGAAACCGCCCTGAAGCACAGCAGCTGCCGGATTTGCAATTTCACTCTGTCGACCAGCCCATGCTCCAGTTGGAGTTGTTACCGGAAAAAATGAAATACTGTTCATTGACTTCCAATGGTCGTTAATGTTGATATTGGGTTGGCTTTTCTGAAAAACCCTTCCACTTAAATCGAGCGAAACTGTCAGTTCCTTTGTAAGGTTAACATCCACATTGGATCGAAAGCTGTAACGGTCGTAATTAATATTGGAATTCATATCCCTTTTAGGATCAGTATTCGCATACAGTCCCTGGCTATTGAGATAGCCCAACATCAGAAAGTAACGTACAGCAGAATTCCCGCCACGAAACGTAAGCGTATAATCACTCACCGGAGCACTTTCAGAAAGTATCACATTACGCCAGTTTACATCAGGATACAAATAAGGATCAACAGCATCGCGATAACCGGTTATTTGCTCTGAAGAATATACCGGCGATAAGCCATCGTTGGCACGAGCTTCGTTGTACCGGGTCACATAATCGCCTACCGAAGCAAATTCAGGTAAACTCAACGGTGATTGGCTTCCATACCGGGCATTCAGTGTAATCTGTGGTTTACCAATGACAGCCCCTCTTCGTGTAGTAATCAACAGCACCCCGTTTGCCCCCCGGAATCCGTATAGAGCCAGCGATGCAGCATCGCGTAATACCGTGACTTTTTCAACTTCACTCCAGTGGATTTGCTGGTAACTGGTTTCAACACCATCAACCAGTATAAGTGGTAAATTTTCGAGCAGAGAAGCTTTTCCCCGAATGAAAAGTTCTGTATTTTCTTCGCCGGGCTCACCTGTAGTTTGGGAAATCTGTACCCCTGGCAGCTGACCGTACAACGATTGAATCAGGTTGGGAACCTGTACTGCTTGAAGCTTTGAACCGTCGACAAATGCCGACGACTCGGTTCTGGCATTCTGTGAACGAACGCCATAAGGAATAAAATCTGTTTGAACGCTGTCGGTAACGATGCGCGATTGCCCCATCAGTTGTAAGCTGCAAAACAGCATACTATATAGAAAAGTCTTGTTCATGGTCTGAGTCATTATAGATTCGTACTTGAAATTATTACCATCCCGGATTTTGCATCAGGTATCCCAAATTGATCTCCCGCTGATCGAACGGATATAAATACATATAATCCCTCCATATACGGTCTTCAACTTTCACCTTCTTATAAACCACTGATGCTTTATTGGGAGTGGTTTGACCATCCATCTGATAGAGGCGCAAGGTCCATATACCGCCTTTCATAACTCCCTCCTGGTCTGCTATTTTCCAACGTCGAACATCAAAAAAACGATGCTCTTCGCTAAATAATTCCACCGTCCGTTCACGCTGAATAACTTTTCTGAAATTTTCACGGTTGTCGCATCCCGGACTGGATGAATTCAATTCAGGAATACCAGCCCTGCGACGAATCACGTTGATAGCTTCAAAGACTTCCTGATCGGGTGTGCCCTTTATTTCATTCAGTGCTTCGGCATAATTGAGATAAAATTCACCCAGCCGGAAAATAGTCCAGAACCAGGGCGTTTGTGCATGCGTCATATTGTGCACAAATTTCTTCAGATGTCCAACACCAGTATAACAGGCATACATGGAAGCATCCATCCATTTTCCTCCGGGTACTATTTCCTTGGTACCATCGCTACTCCACCAGCCTTCAATGACCTTATTGGTTTCAAGACCCGCTACAATCTGATCGGGACTCGAATACATTACAGAAAGCTGGAAACGGGGCTCCATCTCCTTACATTTAGCAACAAACTCAGCATAGCTGCCAAAGGTTCCATCAGGATCCTGATTTTCATTCCATTCCTGTTCCGAACCATCGTCTTTAAGATAAAAACGGGTCATATTATAGGTTACCCCATGTGAACGTTTCCAGGAACCATAAATGGAATTGGTATAGTAGCGAACCTGATTTCCATAACCATCGAGCCAGGTAGCCCAGGTTTGGTGCGAGCGATCGTTCAGGATTACTTCATCGCTGTTGAGTGAAGTAGAATTGTTATAGTCATTAAAAGGATTTCCGGTATTCACAATTTTACACCAGCCCGATTCATTCGCAGCCCAGTCAAGTACTGCTTTGGAAGCATTGGCAGCTAATGTCCAGCGATTTGCATCGTAAGATTCATAACTTACATATTTTTTAATGTCAGGATCAATGCCTGTTGTATAATCTCCATCATTGACACCATCCTCGTAATATGCTTTACCGTCCTGTGGATTAAACAATGGACTTGCGGCATACAATAAGGTACGTGCTTTGAGGGCAAGCGCAGCACCTTTGGTAACCCTGCCTCGATAAGTATTTTCGTAAGCATTAGGAAGATATTTCACAGCTTCATCGCATTCAGAAACAATAAATTTTACCGTTTCGTCCAGGGTACTACGTGGAATCTTCTGTTCCACACCCGGCTTATCCAACGTTTCTTTTACCAGGGGAATGCCTCCAAAACGCTGGAATGCATCGTAGTGCATCAGGGCTCTGAAGAACCGGGCTTCCGAACGCAACTGATTGCGATAGGTCTCAGTCAAGTCAGGTACTTTGTCGATGTTTTCAAGAAAGATGTTTGCATTCCGAATGCCGGTATATGTAGCTCCCCAATTGAACTCGCGCTGGTTGGAGGCACTCCAGGTACCTTTATTAAAATCTTCGGCACCTTCGGCACCATACATATCCCCCTCGTCGGTGGCACCCATGAGTAAACCATTGCGAACACCACCATCTTTCCAACCCGGAAAGCCATTGATAGCACAGGTTTCATACACTGTCCACAAAAACGCTTCGGCCTTCAGTCGGCTACTGAATACGGTATCTATGGTTACATCACTGGTAATCGGTATTTCGAAGAAATCGTTACACGACGACATACTAAACGTCATCCACAGGGCGATTACCGAAACTGCTGTTATTTTTATTGTCTTCATAGGATATTTCAGAATTAAAGTTGAACACTTAAACCGGCATTAAACACACGCATTTGAGGATAGAAGTTTCCATTGCCGGAAGGAGCTTCAGGATCGTAGTACCGCATGGAAGTAAAGGTGAAAAGGTTCTGAGCATTCACAAAAATACGTAGTGAATTCAGCTCTATTAGTTTCAAATCTACTTTCTTAAAACGATAAGCAAGTTCAATATTCTTAATACGAAGGTAAGAAGCATCCTGTAACCAGAGTGTCGACATACGGTAGTTGTGCAGATTTGGACTGGCACCTGTCGATAGACGGGGATATGAAATAACTTCACCATTGTTGTAACGTTCTTCATTCCAGCGCTCTGTATGCCACGTAAAGGCTGTACGGAAACCGGAGAAGAATGGATAGGCAGCCATTCCTGAGAAATAGGTAGATACCTGTCCAACACCCTGAAGTAACATGGAGAATTCAAGATTCTTATAGCCCAGGTTGAAATTCACCCCGTAGTTAATGTTCGGAAACGGGGTATAACCGATGTTGGTGTAGTCGTTAATATCAATTTTACCATCCGGGCCACCGGTTTCAGGATCACCCGATACATCTCTGTATTTAGCATCACCGGGAACCAAACCATTGCCTTCCCATGCCGATACAGGGCGATCGGGATCGTTGATTTCATCCCAGGTATTATAAAATCCTTCGAAAATTAATCCTTTGTATTGCAACACCGAATTGCCTGTTTCATACAAATTATCGAAGGGTTTAGGACTTTCACTCTTATATTCTACCCTATTGCGGGCATACGAGAAATTACCCCGAATACCGTAATTCCAGTCACCTTTTTTATCATCAAATCCCAATTCAACTTCAAATCCACGGTTCGATACTATACCTATATTCGTAGGTTGAAGCTTTGCCTGAACCAACATGGTCTGATCTTCGCGCTGCCAGAGAATCTGATCGCGGTACTCATAGAATCCATCGAGTGTGAGAGAAAGTTTATTTTTAAAAAACTTAAGTTCAAGTCCGGCATTGCTTTTTCGGGCACGCTCCCAGGTTACATTCGGGTTTCCAATTTCCTGTTCCACATAAGTAAAGGCGCTACCCAGATTACCTACCGAAAGTTGCTCTCCGAAATAATATCTTCCGGCTAAAGAATAAACCGATGGACGATACAGATAGCGGTAGGGTCCCAATCGGTCATTACCTACTTCACCATACGATGCTCTTACCTTTGTATACGACAGAATATCTCCTTTAGGGAAGAAGTCTTCTTCCGAGGCAATCCATCCCAATGAAAGGGCAGGGAAAAATCCAAAGCGCTTTTCCGCCGGGAAATTTTCGGAACCATTGTAGCCGGCATTTAATTCTGCAAGGTATTTATGAGCATAATTATAAGTAACACGTCCCACCAAACCGGCATATCCGGCTGGTAAACCATATTTCAGATCAGGTGAAAAGTATTTCTGAACATTTCCCAAAATTAGTCCGGTAAACTGATGACGACCAAAACTTCGGTCCCATTCAAGAGCTGCTTCCGCATAAATTTTATGATTTTTTGACCACGATTCGGAAGTATTGATGGGACCTGCCTGACGAGCCAGTTCAAAGATAAAAGGATTTGCTGCTAATTCATCCGGATCTGTACTCCAGATGTTCTTTCTCATCACGTATTCCTCTACTTCTTTTTTGCGGTTCAGGACGTGCGAATAAAACCCATCATAACTAACCATCCCCCTCAATGTCATCCCTTTAACAAGAGAATTAAGCTTTTGCCGGAACGATAGATTTGCGTTTAAAGTGTTATTATAGGTATCTTTCCATCCCAAACCAATTATGGAATAGAATGGATTTTCAGAAACCATTTTCGTACCACCTTCAATCGATTTAATTAATTTACCATCGACAATACCCGGTGTGGAAATAGGAGCAGCCGATAATACACTGGCAAAAAGGTTACCTGTATCGACTCCGGGGTAACGTGCATCCACCACCTGACTACCGATTTTAATGGCAATATCGGTATCATCGCTTAATTTAAAATCGAGATTTGAGCGGAAATTATACCTGCTGTAATTGGGATTCCCGTTAATATCCTTGTACAACTGAGCCTCACGATACGAGCCTTCCTGCTGGAAATAACCCAGCGAAATGAAATAGCGGGTATTCTTAGCACCACCTCCTACATTAATATTATGTTGTTGCTGAAATGCCAGAGGTTTAATCATTAAATCGTACCAGTCGTTATCGGGATGTGTATACGGACTTTCACCAGTACTAAACAATCGGATATCCTCTGCTGAAAAAATATCTTCAGCATTTCCATCGTTTCGCCAGGCTTCGTTGTATAATTGTGCATATTCGACACTACTTACCGATTGGGGCAATCGGGTTGGATTCTGAAGTGCAAAATTGGAGGTATACGATACCGATGGTTTGCCTTCACGGCCTATCTTTGTGGTTACAAGGATTACCCCATTGGCACCGCGAACACCAAAAACAGCAGTAGCCGATGCATCTTTCAAAATATTGATGGTTTCAATTTCATTGGGGTCAATTTCGTTAAAATTTCGTTCCACACCATCCACCAGTACTAACGGCTCGGCCTGTTCACCACTGTTGAGTGTAGCAATACCACGGATACGCAACACCGACTGGTCCTTGCCCGGCTCACCGCTTCGCTGAATAGCTGTTAAACCGGATGTTCGACCTGCAAGTGCATTACTCAGATTGGCAACAGGTGTTTTGAGTAATTCCTCACTTTTTACACTGTTAATGGCTCCTGTCACTGTGGCCTTTGTTTGGCTGGCATATCCTACCACAACCACCTCTTCCAGATTTAATCTGTCTTCCTGCATTTTGATTAACAAAACTCCGGAGGTACTGATAGTTTGATTAATGGTTGAATAACCCAGGTACGAAAAAATCAGCATGCTGCCCACAGGAACATCCGGTATCCTGAATGCTCCGTTCATGTCGCTGATGGTGCCTGTTCCCTTGTCCTTCACCACAATATTAACTCCAATCAACGGATCTCCATTCTGATCGGTTACCGTACCTGAAACAGTCCTTGTGGCTGAACCCTGGCTCATCACTTGCCATCCGCCGATCAACAACACCAGTACTACGAGTATTCGTACGTGAATGTGCATTTTCATGTGTAAATAATTGATTTTTAAAGGAAACTCAACTCACATTTTACTTACAAACTGAATCTTGACATAAGTATTCGTTTCCTGAATTACAAAAAAGAATTCTATTTTACTGTTGTTCAATACATTGGCGACTCAGCATAAACATTGACTAAATCGATATATCTTCACTGTGCAAAAATAGATTGGTTAACGTGCTACTAATTATCTTTTTTTGTTCAACAGTGGTATTATCTTGTGCACAACAAAAAACACCTGTTTTGCAGTAAAAACACAGCATTCAAAGTTACATCACAGTCAATCATTTTTAATTATTTCTTTGATTTTTTTTTCATAGATTATATACATTGATTAACAGGTCGTTTTTTTTCAGGGTAATTTTAATTACTTTTGAGCCTCTATTTTTAAAACATGAAATTCAGGCTTTTTATCCTTGTACTTCTTATCGCGGGTCGCATTGGTGCGCAGGACCGTGTGCGCGACAGCTTACTGAATCTGCTACCACAGCAGGAAGGTGCCGAACGGCTCTCGACTCTCGTCGGTATTGCCGATCGGCTGTTGTACCAGTCGCCCGATGAAGCAATCCGGTATGCCGATGAAGCCTACAACCTGGCCCGCGAGTTAAAAGCGGCTACGCTTAGGTTCAGAGCCTTGAAAATCAGAGCCTATGGTAATAAATATGCAGGCAAAATTACCCAGTCGATTTCCGATATGCAGGAAGGTCTCGATTTTTATACACGGATTCGCGATACACTGTTGATGACCGATGCTCTCAGCGATTTAGGACATTTATATCTTTCGCAGGCGATATTCGATAAAGCGCTGGAGAATTTTCAACAGGCCTATTCCATTCATCAACAAAAGAAAGATGGGCGTGGCATGGCCAACTCATTGAACAGCATAGGCACCATGCACTGGCGATCGGGCAATTTCGATGAAGCGTTGAATTACTACCAGCAGGCCTATCAACTCTTCGACTCCATTGGACTGCCGGAAGAAACTGCGCAAACAACCTCGTATATGGGAGAAATTTATTTCCTGAAAAACGATCAGGATAAAGCGCTGGAATTTTTTAACAGGGCGATGAGGCTTAATCAAACTACCAATCAACCGGTATTCAGGGCTCAGAATCTCATCAATATCGGAAAGGTATACCTGAATCAGGAACAACCCGGACGTGCTATCAACTATTTCAAGCAGGCTCTCAAGATCCAGCAAAAACACGGCGACCGCGAGGGATATGCTCAATCGCATTATCACCTGGGACTGGCATTGTTGCAACAGGAAAAACTGGTGGAAGCACTCGAAAATTTCAATATCAGTCTGGCATCATCCCGTCGCATAAGGAACAACGATATACAGATTAAATCGCTGGAACAATCGGCCCGGATTTATTACCAACTGGAGCAATACCAGGTAGCCGGCGATTTGCTGTTCAG
>JAVFAG010000016.1:38362-43406 GCA_034002585.1 Paludibacter sp. | reverse complement strand
AAATGTAAGAAAATTGTTGAAACTAAAACCATGTAATTAAAAGATTAACAGTAATTTAATCGCTGAAATCATACCAACAGCCTATTTATACAATAATAACCCGGTTTGCATATTTTTTTGTATTTTTGCGGTCAAAATAAAGAACTTAACAAATCAGGGCAGAGACACTTCGTATCTCACCTGAACGATATCAACTTTTTACTGCATGAAATCATTTAAACGAACTACAATTACCTCTGCTTTGCCCTATGCCAACGGGCCTGTACATATTGGTCATCTTGCCGGAGTGTATGTGCCGGCCGATATTTACGCCCGTTACCTTCGGTTGAAAGGACAAGAGGTTCTTTTTATTGGAGGATCTGATGAACACGGCGTTCCCATCACCATAAAAGCACGGAAAGAAGGCGTAACTCCTCAGGATATTGTTGACCGCTACCATTCTATCATTAAAAAATCGTTTGAAGATTTTGGTATTACCTTCGATATTTATTCGCGAACAACTTCTCCAACCCACCGCGAGCTTGCTTCCGATATTTTTAAAACAATCGATCAGAAAGGCGGATTTGTTCAGCAAACCACACAGCAATATTTCGACGAAACAGCGCAGCAATTCCTCGCCGACCGCTACATAACCGGTAAATGTCCGCATTGTGGGAATGAAAATGCATACGGCGATCAGTGCGAAGCCTGTGGTACCTCGTTGAATCCAACCGATCTTATCCATCCAAAATCGACGATTAGCGGCTCAGTTCCTGTGATGCGGGAAACACGTCACTGGTATCTTCCACTCGATCAGCACGAAGGCTGGTTGCGGCAATGGATTCTCGAAGATCATAAGGAATGGAAAGCCAACGTGTATGGTCAGTGTAAAAGCTGGCTCGATATGGGATTGCAACCGCGTGCAGTAAGCCGCGACCTCGACTGGGGAATTCCTGTTCCTGCTGAAAACGCTCAGGGTAAAGTACTGTACGTTTGGTTTGATGCTCCTATTGGCTACATTTCCAACACAAAGGAATTGCTCCCCGATAGCTGGGAAAAGTGGTGGAAAGATGAGGAAACACGCTTGATTCACTTCATCGGCAAGGATAATATCGTATTTCACTGCATTGTATTTCCTGCTATGTTGAGAGCTGAAGGCAGTTATATCCTTCCCGATAATGTTCCTGCCAACGAATTTTTAAATCTCGAAGGGGATAAGATTTCCACTTCGCGTAACTGGGCAGTTTGGTTGCACGAGTACCTGGAAGAATTCCCCGGCAAGCAGGATGTGTTGCGGTATGTACTTACAGCCAATGCACCTGAAACGAAGGACAACGACTTCACCTGGAAAGATTTTCAGGCCCGCAACAACAATGAACTGGTAGCCATTTACGGTAATTTCGTGAATCGCGCTCTGGTGCTTACCGCCAAATATTTCGATGGAATTGTTCCGGTTTGTGGTGAATTAACTGATTACGATCGTCAAACACTGGAAGAATTTGCGGGTGTAAAAGCGGATCTGGAGAAATTGCTCGACAATTTCCGGTTCCGGGATGCTCAAAAGGGAGCAATGAACCTGGCGCGAATCGGCAACAAATACCTGGCCGATACCGAGCCCTGGAAACTGGCTAAAACCGATATGAACAGGGTTGCTACTATCATGCACCTGAGTTTACAAATTGCAGCCAATCTTGCAATTGCCTTTGAGCCCTTCCTTCCATTTTCCTCTAAAAAGCTTAGAGACATGTTGAATATCAGCGATTTCAACTGGGAAAATCTGGGAAAAACCGATTTGCTTACAGCTGGAACACAGCTGGGAACTCCTGAGTTACTTTTCGAAAAAGTAGAAGATGCGGTGATTGAAGCTCAGGTACAAAAACTGTTAGACACCAAAAAAGCTAACGAAGCCGCTGCCTGGACACCAGCTCCGGTAAAGGAAAATGTTAGCTTCGATGATTTTCTAAAAACCGATATCCGTGTAGGCACCGTGCTCGATTGCCAGAAAGTCCCTAAATCGGACAAACTGTTACAGTTCCGCATTGCCGATGGCATGAACGAGCGTACTATCCTTTCGGGTATTGCAGCCTATTATCCTGATCCTGCTGCCCTTATCGGTACCCAGGTTTGTTTCATTGCCAATTTTGAACCACGCAAACTAAGGGGTATCTTTAGTGAAGGGATGATTTTATCGGCCGCGGATGCTGATGGAAAACTGGTACTGATACAACCATCAGCCAGGGTTACCAATGGCGTGGAAGTAAAATAGAAACTGTATGCGGGTTGTCATTCAACGGGTGAGCGAAGCATCGGTACTTATACGTAGTCGGGTGAACCAGCCGAAATCGTCTATTGGCATGGGCTTGATGGTATTGTTAGGCATCGAAACTCACGACACTGTTGATGATGTGGAGTGGTTGTGCAGCAAAATTGTTCAGCTCCGGATTTTTGATGATGACGGCGGCGTGATGAATCGTTCGGTGATGGATGTTGATGGAGAGATACTGGTAGTCAGTCAGTTCACCCTTCATGCTTTAACCCGCAAAGGCAACCGTCCCTCGTATATACGAGCAGCCCGACCAGAGCATGCGATACCACTCTACGAGTTGTTTTGCGAAATCCTGGTACAAAAGACTGGGAAACCGGTACAAACCGGAGAATTTGGAGCCGATATGCAGGTGCAATTGCTAAATGATGGTCCGGTGACAATTCTGATGGATAGCAAAAACAAGGAATAAACAGGCAGCGCGTGCCGGAAAATTAAAGATAATAAGTTGACAAGTTCAGTTGAAAAAAGTAGTTTTGTATAAAACGAGCATGTAACCATTTCACATCCAAGGCTATAATATTTTGGGAATGCAGGTTACAAAGAACCATTAAAAATCAATCATTTTCGTATGAAAATCACAAAACACATCCCAAATTTTATCACTACACTTAATCTGTTCTCCGGTAGTATAGCAGTGTATTATGCTTTCAACGGCAATTTTGAAGTAGCGTTTTACGCCATTCTACTGGCAGCGCTTTTCGATTTTCTCGATGGATTTGCCGCACGACTTCTTCAGGCCTATTCACCCATGGGAAAAGAACTCGATTCGCTGGCCGATGTTGTCAGTTTCGGATTAGCTCCGGGTGCCATTGCCTTTTCATTACTTGAACAAAGCAACTTACCCACCTGGGTACGCTTTGCAGGGTTTATCATACCAGTGTTTTCAGCATTAAGACTTGCAAAATTCAACATCGACGAACGTCAAAGCGATTCGTTTATAGGGATGCCGACACCTGCCAATGCGATATTCTGGACAGGTATCAGTTTCTCATTTTCTTCGTTGATAATTGCAAATCCATTGATAACGCTCGTAGCAGTTGTCGTCTTATCGCTGTTGCTGGTCTCAGAAATCCCCATGCTGGCACTTAAATTCAAAGGTGCCGGATGGAAAAAAAACAGCACTCGTTACCTTTTTCTGGTTGGGTGCCTGTTGTTACTTGTACTTTTTCAGTTGAATGGGTTATGGATGATCATTGGCTGGTACATCCTCGCTTCAGTTATTTTTCGGGAGAAAGTAGCTCTGTAAAAAATTATTCCTGTAAGGAATTCCAGCCCTGAGCTTTGAGCTCAATTTCCTCCCCTTCACGACCCACCAGGTGAAGCCCCAGTTCCGGTTTTGTAATATGACCGATGATGCTAATGCCTTCGATGGGAATAACTTTATCGTAATCGCTCAATGCAACAGTAAATAGCAGTTCATAATCCTCGCCACCGTTTAAAGCAGCCGTTACAATGCTCATATTCAACTCTTCGGCCATCACCGCAGCCTGGTAGCTGATGGGGATTTTATCTTCATAAATCCTGCAACCTGTTTTACTTTGTGAGCAAATATGCATAAGTTCCGAGGAAAGGCCGTCGGAAATATCCATCATGGATGTAGGTTTAATTCCGGCCTTTTCAAGTGCTTCAACAATATCCTTGCGGGCTTCAGGTTTTAACTGACGCTTCAAAATATAATCTTTACCATCGAAATCGGGTTGCGTTGCACTTTCGTTTCCGGAAAAAGCAATTTTTTCCCGTTCCAGCAACTGAAGTCCCATATAGGCAGAGCCCAAATCACCAGAAACACAAATCAGATCGGTAGGTTGAGCGCCGTTACGGTATACAATCTTATCCTTGTCCCCCTCCCCGATGCAGGTAATGCTAATAGTGAGGCCGGTAAGCGAAGCAGAGGTGTCGCCCCCAATCAGATCGACGCCATACTGTTTGCAAGCCAATGCAATACCATCGTATAGTTGCTCTAAATCTTCTACCGAAAAGCGTTTCGACACTCCCAGTGACACTGTAATTTGTTTCGGACGTCCATTCATAGCATAGATATCCGAGAAATTAACTACAGCTGCCTTGTAACCCAGATGTTTTAAAGGTACATATACCAAATCGAAATGAATACCTTCGAGGAGTAAGTCGGTGGTGACCAATACTTGTTTGGATGTATAGTCGAGCACTGCGGCATCATCGCCTACTCCAACGAGTGAAGAGGAGTTGGTAAGAGAAAATTTTTCGGTGAGGCGGCGAATTAATCCGAACTCTCCAATTGAGGATATTTGAGTTACTGACATCTTATAAAGGTATTTTATCGATTCTATTTTGGTGTCTTCCACCTTCAAAATCGGTAGAAAAGAAAACATCCAGCATTGCAAAAGCTTCTTCTTTAGACACAAAACGGGCTGGCAACGAAAGCACATTGGCATTGTTGTGAAGACGGGCAAGACGAGCAATTTCGGCATTCCAGCTCAGTCCAGCACGAATACCCGGATGCTTATTCACTGTCATGCTGATTCCGTTTCCACTACCACAAATAGAAATCCCAAAATCAAACTCGCCTTGTTCAACTGCAGTGGCCATTGGATGTGCAAAATCAGGATAGTCGGAGCTTTCCGACGACCATGCGCCAAAATCTTTTAGCAAATGTATCTGTTTGTCTTTTAAATAATTAATCACATCCTGTTTAAGTTCATAACCAGCATGGTCGCTACAAATTGCAATAGAAGTCTGATTGAGAGGTTTCATACAAAA
>JAVFAG010000016.1:0-38262 GCA_034002585.1 Paludibacter sp. | reverse complement strand
TCTTCCCTGAAATTGCCCTTTTCAATTTCCTCTTTGATATTCTTATTGGTTGCGGCAAAAACGCGTACATTGACTTTGATACTTTTATCGCTGCCCACGCGGGTGAGTTCATTTTCCTGAAGAACTCGCAACACCTTTGTTTGTGCCGAAAGGCTCATATCCCCAATTTCGTCGAGAAAAATAGTACCTCCATCGGCCTGTTCAAATTTACCAATGCGCTGTTTTATTGCTGATGTAAAGGCCCCTTTTTCGTGACCAAAAAGCTCACTTTCAATAAGTTCTGAAGGAATAGCTGCACAGTTTACTTCTACAAAAGGCGCATTTGAGCGGTTACTTTGTTGAAAAAGCAGACGCGCCACCACTTCTTTTCCGGTACCATTTTCACCGGTTATCATGACACGTGCTTCAGTAGGCGCTACTTTCTCAATCAGTTCGCGTACATGGAGTATCGCCGGAGAATTTCCAATCATCTGGTACTGTCCGGATACTTTTTTACGTAGCACCTTGGTTTCGTTTACCAAAACCGATTTATCGAGTGCATTTCGTACCGAAATAAGCAGGCGTTGCAGATCAACGGGTTTTTGGACAAAATCGAAAGCTCCCTTTTTGATACATTCCACAGCCAGATCAATCGTACCGTGGCCGGAAATCATCACTACAGGAGCATCAATTTCATTCTTTTTCAACTGGGTGAGAAGCTCCATACCATCCATTTCAGGCATTTTTATATCCGAAAGAATGAGGTCGAAGGGTTGTGAAAGTACTAATTCCAGACCTTCACGCCCGTTTTCAGCCAGCACAACCTTATATTTTTCAAACTCCAGAATATCCTTCATGGTGTTCCGGATACTCCGTTCATCGTCGATAATCAATAGTTTAGCCATTGGTTAAAATATCAAAGGTCGAATCCTATATCAGGACGATAGTATTGGTTTTCAAATGTAATTTTAGCAGCATTTCGATACGATACCGACAATGCTTCTTCTTTTGTAGAACCGTAGGAACTGATTGCCAGTACCCGACCACCATTGGTTACCAGCTGCCCATCGCTGAGTTTTGTTCCTGCATGGAATACAATGCTGTCGGTCACCTGCTCCAGTCCCGAAATTTGTTTTCCTTTTTCATACTCCTCAGGGTACCCGCCCGATACCTGCATGATAGTAACAGCAGTGCGGTCGTCGAACTCCACCTGCTTTTGGCTGAGTGTTCCATCAGCAACACCCTGAAGCAGTTCCACCAGGTCCGATTGCAAACGAAGCATCACCACTTCCGTTTCGGGATCTCCCATACGGGCATTGTATTCAATTACCACTGGCTCATTTCCTACCTTAATCAACCCAAAAAAGATAAAGCCTTTGTAAATAATTCCCTCCGAGTGTAAACCTTCCACGGTTGGACGAATAATGCGGGCTTCTACCTTTTGCATGAATTCATCGTTCGCAAAGGGAACAGGTGAAACTGCACCCATCCCACCTGTATTCAGGCCGGTATCTCCTTTTCCAATGCGTTTGTAGTCCTTGGCTTCAGGTAGAATCTTATAATTCTGACCGTCGGTAATCACAAAAACCGAACATTCGATTCCGGATAGAAATTCTTCAATGACAACCGTTGCACCAGCCACACCAAACTTACCACCCAGCATCGCTTTCAACTCCTCAACAGCTTCCTGCAAATCATTGATTATCAATACGCCTTTACCAGCAGCAAGGCCGTCGGCTTTAAGCACATAAGGAGGCTGAACCTGCTGTAAAAAGTCAATTCCTTTCTGAATATTTTCAGCATTCACACTTTTATAGCCAGCTGTCGGAATCCCATGCCGGATCATAAACTGCTTCGAAAAGTCCTTGCTACCCTCCAGTCGGGCCGCGCTCTTGTCGGGCCCAATAACTGGTATCGATCTCAGGAGCTCATCGTTGCGGAAAAAATCAGCAATACCTTTTACCAATGGATCTTCAGGCCCCACAACGACCATCTGAACTCCGTATTTCAATACAGCAGATTGTATTCCTTCAAAGTCGTCGGTTGCAAGGGGCAGATTCTCTGCCAAATTTGCTGTTCCGGGATTACCCGGAGCACAATACAACTTACTCACCAAAGGACTTTGCTTGATCTTCCATGCCATAGCATGTTCACGGCCACCAGAACCAATCAGTAATATATTCATCGATTACAGCTTTTATTATAGCTGCAAAAGTAATATTTTATTAGTGTTCCTGCAATTTATTGTCGATTTGAAAGTCGGAAGTGGATGAGCAAACCTTTAATTTCCATTCCTTGTATTTCAATCCGGAATGCTGTTTGATTACACGCATCATAGTCGTTACAGAATTGAAACCAGAAAGATTAGCCAATTCGCTACGATTCAGGTGAGGATATTTGTCCAACAATTCAATTAATTCATTATACCGATACGTATTGATAAAACCATTGAATCGTGTTTTATGCTTTTGGTTAATCACCCTCGACATGTAGGTTCGATTCGTTCCCAGCTCACAGGCTATATCTTCCAGGTTAACAGTCGGATCCTTATACCGTTTTTTACATTTCATTAAATAATGCACCTTTTCCAGCAAATTATCAGTCATTAATTCATAGCGGGTGTTAACCTGTACAACAGAAACTCCATCTGTTACACGTTTTATCTTTTCATACATCGACTTGTAGCGATGCCGTCGTATAATACGATTTCCTAACGGGTGCACTTTTAGTTCCCTAATGGCTTTACCCGAATCGTTTTCACTGTCGATGGTCCCCTCTTCAATCTGTGTCTTTCCTTTTCTGTTCAAAAAGAAAATCGCGAGATTTTGTACAAACAAACGTCCTGTTTTTCTTACACTTTCATCGTTTTGCATAATTTCTTTGTAAAAATAGATTATAGATTAAAATTTAACACTTCTGCAAAATAATATCCATGATACTTTCCAAAAAGGAAAATACCTCCCCTACCATCAAAACCCGGTTTACATCCATACGAAATGCCATATCTTTCTTCGTTGGCGCATGGAAGCTGTAAAACCTTGCGTGTAGAGCCCGTTCGTTCATCCAATATGGATAGCCGACCATCGCATTCCACAATAACTATCCAGGGAGAACTACCATTCACATTTGCACATTCTATCGAATTTTTGAACAAGGTATTTCCTGTTTCCAACTCCAGGGATTTACACGCTTTGTGTCCCCAAAGAAAAACAACATTATTTTGTACCAACAATCCGGGCATTATCGAATCTGCAACAGTTCCCGAATTCACCTGCCAGTTCATACGATTAGTGGAAACATCAAAGGATGCTGCCTTTCTGCCACTTGTATAGACAATAGTGGAACCGTTCATCACAGCGACATTGATCGGAAAATCAATGTCAGTTTCGACTGTTTTTGAAAAATATTCCGCGCCCGTCAGCGCATTCAATACTACAATTCGGGCACTGGTTTCATTGGGTGGATGTTCAGACAAACCCACTAAAAGCATTTTTTCTCCATTATACGAATAAAGCGAGAGATCACGTAACGACATTTCCACTCTGCCCCCGGGATGCGAGGGATAAAACCTTTTAATCACAGAAGTGTCGCCCGTAAGAATGTTTAGCCGATAAATCAGTGTCGACAGTTTATCTTCCTGAACAAACCATGCATTATTTTCAGAGCCGACCACATCCCTGGTCGTTGAGAAAGAACGTTCAGGCGGCAGATGGATGATCTTTTTGCGAACACCTTCTTTTCCATCGAGAATAAGAATTCTGTCGTGGTTGGCAAATGGACTATAAGCAGGCATTTTAATAACTACCGTTGAATTCTGAATATAAGGTCGTCCGTTGAAAAAACAAGGATCATTTGGATTGTACCTTTCCGGATACGTCCATTTAATAGTGCCCGTTTCAACATCCAGTGCATACAATCGATTATCTTCCTCCCTAGCGCTGGTAAAAATCGTGGAATGAAAGAGTACAGCCCCGTCAACTACCGGCAAGCCAATAAGTCCATCGTTATAAATACCGGCATTGCCTGGTAAACGAACCGTCCACGTAGCACTATCTGGTAAAAAAGTCGATTTATCCTGCGACATATCGGCGGTACATGCAATACCGCCGATGATCACAACAATGCTGAATAGCTTAATTCCCAAACGCATTCCCGTATGTTTTTTGGTTAATTACAGCATCCAGCAATCTCCGGATGGCAATATGGTTGCCCATTTCCTGATGGTTTACCCCTGCTACCCTGATATTGTAAACCGGACGGTTCGCTAAAGAAGGAAGCACGACATCGGAACGTGACAAAATACCATCATTTTCGGTAACAACAGGTAAGTACGCAGTTGTACAGGTTAATTTCGACAAATCAATACCGATCGGATAACAGTAGTTTTGCAACTTATATTGCCTGGCTCCGAGTATTCCGGCCAAATCGGCATGAATTCCCGTTTCAAGGTAACGATACATTTCATCCCAGTTGAAGCGGGCATTTAATACCAGCTCCCGGGTAATCCAAATCCAGGGCATAAAGACCGCTGCAACTCCCAGGGCATTGTACACCAGATTGTGTTTTGTCTGAATTTCATATATAAAGGCAAGCCCGGCCTGAATGGAGGGGAAATACTCCTGATCGTAGGATCGATCGGTATTGACAGGATTTTTTACAGCATCCACTTTAGACAGCGAGCCCAACGCTCTGATTACCTGCCAGTGATCCTCAGCTCCAAAAATATTCAGATGGGGGACCCTGGTTTCGGTGCTGTTTAAAGCTGTAAGATATGCACTTCCGGGAATCATTTCATTCACACAGGGATGTCCGAATTTATAAATCCCAATCGCATTTTGTATCAATTGCTTTAACGCAAACAAGGTAGAGTTCATCGTTCTGGTTTTAAACACATTAACAGGAATTAGCAAGGGAGCAGCCAGTGTAGTAACCGGTGCCCCTGAAAAAATTCCTGAATAGAGCGATGCATCGATGGCAGCGTTAGCCTTTTTAATAGCATAGGAAAAATAATCGTATACTGATCCGTTTACAGTATTTGCAAGTAGCGTCGATCCATTGTTGGCTGCTCCAACAGTAATAATACCTTTAATTCGTGGCGAATGAGGTAAAAGAGATCGTGCTACCAATCCTCCCATCGAATGTCCGACAACCACCAGCGATCCTGTTGCGTCATCAATTCCCTTGATCTGTTTTCCATAAAGGTCTTGTGCGATAGCACCAATGGTTTTATCCGATGTGTATTCAAAAACATATCCCTGATTGTTTGTAAACATGGAGCTATAGATATCCCATGTATTTAATCCATGCTCCCCTTCTAATCCATGGAGCCAGACAAAGCGGGCAGTAGCCATTACAGAGGCAAACTGGCTTATTAACAGATATAAAATAATCTTAGTTTTCATAATTTCGATCTTAAAAAATTTACCGGCCTTTAATAATAGTCTGATTAGCCCTGAAATAGGTTTTGCTTCTGAAAATTACCGGATCTCCATGAGCGTTGAACTGCAAAGTCTCGGCATTCACACTGCGTGGATTCTCCGAAATCATTTCAGTTCCCCGGTAATTACCCAACAGTTTGTCCGGCTCATATTCGTACCACTTCCGGTGAATCAATTGATCACCTCGGTATAGCGCAAATGAATGGGTTCTGGTCATTTCCTCATTAAGGGTTGCTACTGCTTTTAATGGCAGTGCTACTGCATTACTTCCTGCCATTGGATGGGATGTAGTCAGCTCCTGAATCAATTGGATCGTTCCATCAGCTTGCCGGTTTTTACGAATACCCTCGGGCATGAATTGACTTTCCAGTTTCACCTTCATCATGCCTTCTTCACTACTGGTAAAACGCAACAGGGAATCAACAAATTCCTTCAGATTGTTCTCAGGATAGACTTCTTCAGAAACAAGTTCATTTTTCTTGTTGAAAATCTGCATTTTACCATTCTTAATGATCGTTCTCGAAAGAATCATTTCATCTCCTGGTGGCATTTCGGTAAGCGTATATAATGGATTGATCCCCTCCGGTGTTAGGTCCTCAATCATCGTCTCACTTGTTCCATCGTTGTATACAAGCAGTTGAGTACGGGTTTCCCGTACCAACGGAATTTCATCGTAGGTAAATACGGTGTCGACTGATGTTGCTTGCCCGGCACGAATCTTCAAACGGGTATCTGCTACCCGCGAAAAAGTGGATTCATTGCTGATAAATGCTGCATGAATCTCCGGATCCGGTTCTTCATACTGATCGATGCTGACCTGATGAATGAGGACTTCCAAAGCAAGCCCGGGTAAAGTAACTGTAGCATCAACATCATTCACATCTGCTTCCTGACACGACAGGTGTAGCATTAAACACAGGTAAATAATAAATTTTTTCATAGTTAAGGTTTTTGCGCTCTTGCGAGCAGGTTAATGGTTTAGTAATCTCAAACTATTTCATATGCAAGTATGACTCAAAGTTCCCTCCTTCCTTTTAAAATTGAGCTGCTAAAATACATTACGAAATGCATCAATTTGTAAATAATTTGCCCTTTATATATATTTTTACATTTTACAACTCGGCAACATGTGACTATATGTCTGTTTTTCTGAGAATTACACGACAGAATAAACTCCACCGGGAAAGCATTTTGTGAGGCTTTTAAATTCAAGACTGAGTAAAATTGCGCTGATTTTACTATAGGGAAGGTCTGCTAAACGGGCAATTTCATTCACCTGTAATCCGGAAATATGATCGTTCAGGATAGTATATACCTTTATTTCTTCTTCGTTTAACTCTGGAAAAAGAACTAATTCTCCTTTAGTAAGAATTTTCGCTTCGGGATGCCAGCCCATCACATAAAGCAGATCTTCGGCATTTTCTATCATTCCTGCCTTGTTCGTTTTTATCAACTGATTACATCCCTTCGACCAGGTATCTCCCACTTTTCCCGGCACAGCGAATACGTCGCGGTTATAATCATTCCCCAGGCTGGCAGTGATCAGCGCACCTCCCTTCAACCCCGATTCAATTACCAGAACTGCATCCGACATACCGGCAATAATACGGTTGCGCTGAATAAAATTTTGTCGGTCGGGATTGGTTTGACTTAAATATTCGGTCACAATTCCACCCTGTTCGGTCATACGAATAGCCGTCGAACGATGATTTCCGGGATAGATACGATCGAGTCCGTGTGCTACAACCCCCACCGTTGGTATTCCGTTATCGAGGGCTGCCTTGTGGGCACAAATATCTATTCCATACGCCAGACCGCTAACTATCAGCAGGGAAGGCACGCCTGACAGTCCTGCAATCAGTCCCTGACAGACTGATCTTCCATAATCGGTAGCATTGCGTGTTCCTACCAATGACACAACATGAAGGCTGTTTAAATCGGCTGCACATCTTGTAAACAGCAGCAATGGTGCATCCTGACACTCCCTGAGCCGCTGGGGATAGGTAGTGTCGGTAAAATAATGTACCTGAATGTTGTTTTTAAGAATAAAATTGATTTCGTCATCTGCCCGCTGCAGGGCTTCTTTTTGATTCGTAATACCGGTAGCAATGGTTTCACCAATACCCGGAATTTTCATCAGTGTTTGCTTTTTTTCGGCAAAAACAGCTTCTTCGCTTCCCAGGTAGGTAATCAGATTTCGGGCAATGCTATTGCCCACCCCGTTGATCAGGGTAACAGCAATTTTGAATTTAAGTTGGTCAGTGTTCATAGTTATTTAGGTTTTAGTGAGTAATTCTAGTTGTAAACAATTCGTCGCCATCGTTGCCAGAGGGCAAAAGCAAGCCATCCGACAGCTATTCCGGCCATATCGCTGAGGAAATCACCCCATTCGGCGGCACGGGGAGCAAATAGAATGGTTTGAAGCACTTCTGTCAGCGCCCCGATAAATACAGGAAAACCAATGCCCAGGTAAATATAAAACGGCTTTTTACGGGCTACGTCCTTTAATCCGGCTGTATCATTCAATATTACAAAGGTAAAACCGAAGTACATTATCACATGCGCAATCTTATCGAACGAAAACAATTCACGTACCGACGGTATCGACGGAGGATTCATGAAACTGAGTACAAAAATAGCAATCAGTACAGCTAAGGATTTCCAGTAAGCCAGAAAATAACGCATTGTCAATTAATTTTAATATCTGAAACTACTACCCCCCATAAATTCACGCAGCAACGAAGTTGGTGGAATTTCGCGGTCGGGGATGGAAACAAAGAAATTAAGAAATTTGAGCAAGCGATGCGTTTCCGTATATTCATCGCAATATTTCGGAACTTCAGCCAGGATAGGTTCAGCATGACGTTTCAATACAGCCAGTTCAAAAATCAGGGCCGAGTTAAACATCACATCCGCTTCTTCCTGATAAGGGAAAATCCATTTTTCTTCACCACGACGCACACTGGGCCACCGGCCAATCGTTTCACGGGCCGAATAATTACGGAATCTGTAATCGCGTATAATCCGCCTCAGCAGTCGGGTATCGGTAGTGGGAATCCAGTTGTGATTGTCGATAGAAATGGTTGTAAGCGCTGAAACATAAATTTTAAACTTCAATTCCGGCTTAATTTCTTTTAGCAGAAGAGGATTCAGCGCGTGTATTCCTTCCAGAATTACTACTGTATCGTGTTCCAGCTTCAGCTTTTCGCCTCTGAATGCTCTTTTGCCCACTTCAAAATCATAAAACGGCAATTCCACCTCTTCGCCGTTGAGCAATTGCTGCATCTGACTATTAAAAAATGGAAGATCAAGCGCCTCAATCGTTTCAAAATCATATTCTCCATTTTCATCCAGGGGAGTATCCACCCGGTTGACAAAATAATTATCCATTGAGATAATCACCGGCTTGAGGCCACTTACCATCAGCTGCACCGATAGTCGTTTGCTGAACGTAGTTTTACCCGACGACGACGGTCCTGAAACAAGAACAAAACGAATATTCTCCCTCGCTTCAATCTGATCGGCAATGTAGGCCACTTTCTTTTCATGCAATGCTTCAGCAACTTTAATAAGGTCGAACGATTGCTTGTTACGACAGGCAATATTGAACTCACCAATCGTATTCAGCTTCATAATTTTATTCCAGCTGATAAATTCATTGAAAATCTCGTACAACTTGGGCATCATTTCAAACTCTTCGAGACGGTCGGGTTGCTGACGGTTGGGAACCCGGAGTAAAATCCCATCATAGTAAGGAGCCAAATCGAACATAGATAGATAAGATGTATCAGGCAGCAGCACGCCGTTGTAGAAATCGACATATTCGCCAATACGGAAATAACGAACATAGGGAGTATTGATGGTTTCAAACAGCGTAAGGTCTTCGTGATCGTTCATCTGTTTCTGAAACAATTTCTTCACCTCTTTCACTTGTTTTTCTTCAGTAACTATCGGCAAACCTTGTTCAATTAACGATACCATTTGCTGTTTCAAAGCTGCAATGTGCTCTTCCCCGGGATAAAAACCGAGATGATCGATACGGCAGTAGTATCCACGGGAAATAGAGTGCATAATCCTCAGAACAGCATCAGGATACAGTTGACGAACAGCCAGAGCAAAGACCATACTGAGCGTACGCACATACACACGCATACCCGATGAGGAGCTCATATCGATAAACTCAATATCTTTAGGTTTATAAATCAGGAAGTTAAGATCTTCAACTTTGTAATTCACACGTGCAGCCACTACCGGATACTTCAATTCAATGTTCAGAGTATTCAATATTTCCATCAACGATGTACCACGCTGAAAATCATGATATTTACCGGTATTTTTACAAAAAACAGTCACCGTGTTGCTCATAGGGAGTCATTCAAAGGGTTAAAAAATTTCGGTAAAAGTAACGATTTACCCTGAAAATTGATTTGCCGTTTTGCTAATTTAAAGTATTTTTGCATCGGCTTCTGTAAATAATATGCAATCCACTATAAACAAACACGCATGAATTATTCATTTTTCGACTTTCTCACCCTCATCGGGTCGCTCGGTTTATTCCTTTACGGGATGAAGATAATGAGCGAAGGACTTCAAAAGGCAGCCGGGAACAAATTAAGGTCGATACTTACGGCCATGACACGAAACAGGTTCACCGGGGTTCTGACAGGCTTAATGATTACGGCACTTATTCAATCCTCATCGGCAACCACTGTTATGGTGGTGAGTTTTGTAAATGCCGGTTTGTTGAACCTTCTGCAATCGGTAACCGTCATCATGGGGGCGAATATCGGAACCACCATCACCGCCTGGATTATATCCTTATTCGGGTTTAAATTCAGCATAGCCACTTACTCCCTCCCCATGATAGCAGTGGCAATTCCACTGATTTTTTCGGCAAAAAGCAAGCGCAAATCCTACGGAGAATTTATTCTTGGATTTGCGTTGTTGTTTATGGGCCTCGAACTCCTGAAAAATTCGGTACCCGACCTGAAGAGTAATCCTGAGATACTCGAATTTCTCACACAATATACACAGTCGGGCTTTGGCTCGGTTATTATCTTCCTGATTATAGGCACATTACTCACAATTGTCGTGCAATCATCAAGTGCGACCATGGCCATCACCCTGATTATGGTGTCGAAAGGATGGATTTCCTACGAATTGGGAGCAGCCATGGTACTCGGCGAGAATATCGGAACTACCATTACCGCTAATATAGCAGCTATTCCGGCTAATGTTTCGGCCAAACGAGCCGCATTGGCACATACCATGTTTAACATATTTGGTATTATCTGGATGCTGTTTATATTTTATCCATTTTTGAATATGATTACCAACCTGGCGCAAACCATTGGCCTTGGTAATCCTACAGAATTTGCAGGTGTTCTCTCCGAACATCCCGAAGCTATCCGAATTTTATCCACGGATACGGCTCTTTTAAGCAGTGAAGAAGCAGTTTTTCAGTCTCAACTTATACGTTACCAAACTTCAACGTCGTATGGACTATCATTGTTCCATTCGATGTTCAACCTTATCAATACATTTATAATGATTTGGTTTGCCAGTCTCATTGCAAAGGCTGTATCGTTCATTATTAAGAAAAAGGAAAACGACGAAGAATTCCAGCTGCAGTATATCTCGACCGGAATGCTGTCGACTTCGGAACTCTCGCTGGTACAGGCCTGGAATGAGATTAAATCGTACGGACTGCGAACCCACAAGATGTTTGGGCTCACCCGCGATATGATAAACGAAAGTAATGAAAACGAGGTTGTGAAGATTTTCACCCGAATTCAAAAATACGAAAGCATCAGCGACCGAATGGAGGTTGAAATTGCCAAATACCTGACCAAGGTTGGCGATGGCCGTTTAAGTGACGAAAGTAAGCATCAGATTCAGAAAATGTTGCGTGTAGTATCAGAAATCGAAAGTGTGAGCGACGGTTGTCACAATATTGCCCGTACCATCATGCGAAAAATCGACAATAAATCGGAGTACACAAAAGGCATGCAGGATAATATTGAATTAATGATGAATCTGGTTGACAAGGCCATAAACCAGATGAATGAAGCACTCGAAAACGACAACGTAAGCGACGAAGAGCTGAATCGGTCGAGCAATACTGAAAATGAAATCAATAATTTCAGAAATCAGATTCGCAGCCAGAATATTACCGACGTTAACGATAAAAAGTACGAATACCAGGCTAGTGTTACCTATATGGACATCATCACAGAGTGTGAAAAGATGGGTGATTACATTATCAATATTGTCGAAGCACTCAACGAAACCAACTCGAAATAAAATAAACTTTCGGTAATAATTTTAGAAAATCCCGACAATTGAGTACTTTTGTCGGGATTTTTTTATTCAAAAGCCTAATGGATTATCTTTTAATTATTGCTGGTTTTGCATTGCTGATTGTAGGTGCCAATTTTTTGGTCGATGGGGCAAGCGGAATGGCTAAGCGTTTTAATGTGCCAAACCTGATTATTGGATTGACGGTTGTTGCCTTTGGCACATCGGCTCCTGAACTGGTAGTTAACCTGGTGGCTGCCTTCAATCCCACAACTACCGATATTGCGCTCACCAACATCATTGGCAGCAATATGATCAACACCTTTGTTATTCTTGGAGCAGCTTCAGTGGTTTATCCTATTGTTTCGCAAAAAAGTTCACGCAGGTTTGACATCCCCCTGAGCTTTTTGGCTCCTGTAATTGTGTTGCTAATGATCCTCAGCGGTGAACTATCGCGCATCGACGGAGCAATTCTGTTGCTTTTCTTTGCCGGTTTTATGTATTCCACTTTCAGCCGTTCCGTTAAAAATCCGGATGAACAACCAGAGGATTTTAAACCCATGAAGATTTGGAAAAGCCTTTTGCTGATTTCAGGTGGCCTGGCTGCCCTGGTGGGTGGTGCTCAGCTGATTGTTCCTTCGGCAACCAATATCGCTGCTGGCTTTGGAATCAGTCCTGCTGTTATCGGACTCACTATCGTTGCTCTGGGAACCTCGCTTCCTGAACTGGCTACCTCCGTAGTTGCTGCTGTAAAGAAAAATTCGGACATCGCTTTGGGTAATGTAATCGGCTCAAATATCTTTAATGTGTTTTTTGTACTATCGACCAGTGCCCTGGTTCGTCCCCTGCCTGTATACAAAGGAATTGAGGTTGATTTATACATGACAGCCCTTGGCAGTTTGCTGGTATTGCTGTTTATTTATACCAACAGGGAGCGAAGCCTGCGACGATGGGGAGGAGCCATTTTTCTATTACTTTACACAACTTTCCTTATCTGGAAAATATCAACTTTATAAAAAACACTATCACTATAAGAAACGAGCATGTAAATATGTCACACCTAAGGTTATGATACTGTTGGCATGCGAGTTTCATACGACTTTTGAAAAATAAATTAGTATTGTATGAAACGAGCATGATTGCAGACAATCACCAAAGTCGATGAAAAATCTGACATGCGAGTTCCATGTGACCACTAATAAACAATTATTTACACATGAAACCTTTTGATGTTTATCCTGTATTCCCCATTGAAATTGAGAAGGGAATTGGTTGCAGAACCTATGATAAAAACGGAGTTGAATACCTGGATCTATACGGCGGACATGCTGTTATTTCCATAGGACATTCGCACCCTTATTTTGTACAAAAACTCACTCATCAGGCCGAAAAGCTGATGTTTTATTCGAACTCGATCGTAAATAGGCTTCAGGATGAGATGGCTGAAAAGCTGGGAAAAATGTCGGGATACGACGACTACAGCCTTTTTCTGGTTAATTCAGGAGCCGAAGCTAACGAGAACGCCTTGAAACTGGCCTCGTTTCACAATGGCAGAAAAAAAGTGCTGGCATTACAAAAGAGCTTTCATGGAAGGACTTCGGCTGCGGTTCGGGTAACCGACAATCCATCGATTGTAGCCCCTGTAAATGCAGCGCTGGAAGTTGCATTTACACCTATAAACGATATTGAAGCCATTAAACCTCTGCTTTTACAACGCGATATCAGCGCGGTAATTATTGAAGGTATACAGGGAGTTGGAGGCATTCACATTCCGGATCCTTCTTTCCTGAAACAACTGGAGACCTTGTGTAATGAAACGGAAACGGTGCTTATTCTGGATGAAATTCAGTCGGGCTATGGCCGTAGCGGGAAATTTTTTGCTCATCAGCATGCTGGTATCCGTCCGGGACTAATCACTGTTGCAAAAGGGATGGGAAATGGATATCCTATCGGAGGAGTATTGATTGGACCTGAATTCAAAGCATCGCATGGATTATTGGGAACGACTTTCGGAGGCAATCATCTGGCTTGTGTGGCAGGAAGTGCCGTTTTGGATATCATTAAAGTGGAGAAGCTGATTGATAATGCTGAAAAAGTGGGTAATTTTCTGATGTCAGAATTGGCTAAAATTCACGGAATTAAAGAAGTTCGTGGTCTCGGAATGATGATAGGCATTGAGTTTGATTATCCTGTGAAAGAAATTCGGAACCGTCTGTTGTTTGAGGAAAAAGTATTTACAGGCGCCTCCGGAACCAACATAATCCGACTTTTACCTCCATTGAGTCTGACCATTGCCGATGCACGACTTTTCCTGGAGCGTTTTGTAAAAGTACTGGAAACAAAACCGATAGTGAATTAACGATCCTGTTTAATCATTATTTCACACGTTTCATCTATAACCATCTTTACAGGTGTAAAATCCATGTGAAGGTGGTTTTTTGCTTTTTCCGACGAAAAGTAAACATGATTGGTTGATGAACGGGCCGATGTTTCGTTAAGTGGTGGGTTAAATCCGAAAATTTTGCCGGCTATACTCATCATTTTGCCGGTAAAAATCAACAATGATAAGCCGATGCGAATGCGGGGTGGTCGCTTGCCAAATCCACGGGCCATGGACGATAGAATTTCCTTATTGGTAGTATTTTCACTTACCAGTACGTAACGTTCGCCTGCTATTCCCTTTTTACGGATGAGCAGCAGAGCAGTTACTACATCCTTTACTCCAACATAGCCCGATCCTCCATCAATATAAAAAGGCAAACCTTTACGAACCCGGTGAAACAACATCGAGCTTCCACTATCGACACCTGAAAAGCCCAGAATAACCCCTGGATTGACAATAGCAGCAGACAGGCCTTTACGCATAGCCATCCACACTTCCTGCTCAGCCAGGTACTTGGTTTGTGCATACAACGACTTTTGATCCATTCCGATCCAGGGTGCGTTCTCGTCGATCGGTCGCTGCTCGTCGTAACTCCCACAGGCAGCAATTGAACTCACAAAATAGAAACGCTGGATTGATTTACGCAGGCACAAATCGACCAGCAAACGGGTCCCTTCCACATTCACATCAGCGATAGAATCACTATTGCCTCCCAGCGATACAACAGCAGCACAGTGAAATACTTCGGTCACTCCATCCAGGGCTTTATCCAGCGCTTCCGGGTTATTGACAGCTGCAACCCGCCAATCTATCCTGCAAAGGTATGTATCAGGTTCATCGGTATAGCTTGCGAATACAGCCCGAACTGCCCGGAGACTGCTCGTATACCGCATGATTGCAACAACCCGTTCTTCTTCCTGAAGTAGTCGCCACAACAAGTGACTTCCCACCAGTCCGGTGGCTCCGGTAACCATAATCATAGTCGTAAAATTATGAAGTGAGTCGCAAAAATACAGAAAGAAAATGTACTTTTGTGCTTTATATTCAAAAAAACATGCAGAACATTTGTGTATATTGTGCCTCCAGTTCGATGGTAAGGGACGTGTTTTACCAGGCAGCTGAACAGCTGGGAACCTTACTGGCTAAGGAGAACAAACGACTGGTTTACGGTGGTGGGCATCGCGGTTTGATGGGTAAAATTGCCGACACCATGATAGCCGAAGGAGGAGAGGTAACTGGTATTATGCCCCGTTTTATGACCGAAGTGGAATGGAACCACACAGGCCTTACCGAGATGATTTTAGTTGATTCGATGCATGAACGAAAAGAGAGAATGGCACAGATGGCCGATGCCGTTGTTGCTTTGCCCGGAGGATGCGGCACACTGGAGGAATTATTAGAAGTGATTACCTGGAAACGTCTTGGGATGTTTCCGAAACCCATAATCATCTGTAATACAGAAGGTTATTTCGACCCTTTAATTGAAATGCTGAATCGTTCTGTGGATGAGAACTTCATGCGGGAAGAACACCGGATGATGTGGCAGGTTGTTGATACTCCCGAAAAGGTGATTCAGGCGATAAACAATCCGGCAAAATGGGATGAGAATGCACGTAATTTTGCAGCCCTCTGATTTAATAATGTCAAACCACAATGTACTTTTTTCCGGCATTGAACTCCCCGGCTCTTTTCAGAATGAAGACTGGGTAGCAGCTGTATTATTTATCCTATTCCTTTTCGGTGTATTCGCTTTTGCGAGTTCGAGACAATTTATACTGGCGGGCATTGTTGATTTATTCAAACGTCAGAACGACAATTACCTTTCGCGGAAACTGACTTATTCCGATTTCTTTTCCCGAATTCTGCTTTTATTGAATACGATTGGAGTTTTCAGTTTGTTTGTATATTCGGGGATGAGTCCAACTACAGATGCTTCAGTGAAATTGTATGTCGAACTTACAACCATAACCGCTGGATTTTTAGTATTAAAGTATCTGAGTATACAGTTCGTAGGATTTATTTTCCTGACCCGCGAACAAACCCGACAGTCCGTTTTAATCTATTTTCGGCTTTTAATACTTTCCGGTTTACTTTTGTACCCGGTTTTGGTGTTAAAGATTTACTTCCTAAATGGTATGGCATCGAATGTATTCAACATCCTTGCAGTCACCATAGTTGGACTTCTGTTTATTTTCGTAACCATAAAAATATTTCAGATTTTTTACCTTAAAATATTAGATTTTTTTTACATATTGTTGTATCTTTGCACGCTGGAAATTTTGCCTTTTACAGGGCTGTTTCAAGTGTATGAATTACTCATCAGAAATTTAAATTTTTAATTAAGTAAGGTCTTGAAAATTAAGAAGATACTGGTTTCACAACCTCAGCCGCCGGGAGAAAAATCTCCTTATTTTGACATCAGCGAAAAATACAATGTAAAGGTAGAATTCCGTCCATTTATTAAAGTTGAAGGATTGTCGGCAAAAGAATTCAGGGCACAGCGTATATCAATTCTTGATTATTCTGCAATCATTTTTATTGCAAAACAGGGAATCGATCATTTTTTTCACCTGTGTGAGGAAATGCGCATTACAATCCCTGAAACAATGAAATATTTCTGTGTTACGGAATCGGTGGCTGTATACCTGCAGCATTATATTCATTACAGGAAACGGAAAGTGTTTTTTGGTACGTCTACACGCATGAGCGATTTAGTACCGGTATTGAATAAACATGCCGGTGAGAAATTCTTGTTTATAGCACCCGAGCAGGTAAACGAAGAAAGCCTTTCAGCGCTTGAAGGGTCAAAGATAAGCTACACCAAAGCTGTGATGTATCGTACAGTTAGTAATGACTTTAGACCCGAAGAAGAATTCAATTACGACATGTTGCTGTTTTTCAGTCCACTTGGCGTACAGGCTTTACTTAAAAACTTCCCTGATTTCGAACAGGGAGATATTCAGATTGGTTGTTTTGGAAGCACAACAGCTTCAGCAGTAAGAGATCTGGGATTGCGGCTCGATCTGGAAGCACCCACTCCTCAATATCCTTCAATGACTATGGCACTTGATGCATTTTTGAAAGAATACGTCAAAAAGCTAAAAAAATAACTTAAAAGCTCCCGGGGGAGTAATCGTGTATGAATATCCAACCGGTCGACAGGCATTTCAGAAAACAAGAACGTCTGTGCGGTGAGATTCGCACCGAAAAACTTTTTGCATCGGGGAAAGGATTTATAGTTTACCCAGTCAGGATAGTTTACCTTATTACTGATAAAGAGGATAATGCACCTGTCAGGGTGCTTGTCAGTGTACCCAAAAAGAAAATCCGGCTTGCAGTAAACCGTAACCGAATTAAACGTTTACTACGCGAGAATTACCGAATCAACAAGCAGCTCCTTGTCGCTGAAATGGAAAAAAAAGATGCTTCTCTTCACCTGGGAATCGTTTATCTGAGTAATGAACTGACCGACTACGGTTGTATCGGTGAAAAGATGGTGGCAGCCATTCAACGGCTGGTGAAAAGCTTATAACCCAAAATCGATGAATTTGAAAAAAACAATACGTCAAATCACGCTTTTGCCGGTATATTTCTACCGCTACAGCATATCCCCGCTTAAACCTCCCAGTTGCCGGTATACTCCTACCTGTTCGCAATACACCGTTGACGCCGTGCTAAAGCATGGGATTTTCAAAGGAGGCTGGCTGGCTCTGAAACGAATTTTCAGTTGCCATCCATGGGGTGGAAGTGGCTACGATCCTGTGCCCTGATTCAAGCAATAAAAATCGAACTATCATGAAGAAACTAATCCGCTACATCCTGCTATTTCCTTTGTCAATCTGCTATGGAGCCATGGTTTCTTTGAGAAATCTGCTTTACGACTTCGGCATACTTGCAGCACACGAAAAAAAGGTAGCCTTACTTTCTGTCGGGAATCTGACTGTGGGGGGAACCGGTAAAACTCCACATGTTGAATTTTTGCTTGAAAATTTACAGAATGAACTTCACCTGGCCGTACTCAGCAGAGGCTACAAACGTAAATCAAAGGGATTTGTGTTGATTAATCCTTACTCAGGAGTTGAAGATGCTGGCGATGAACCACTACAGATTGTAAGGAAGTTTCCTCATATACCGGTGGCCGTATGCGAAAAAAGAAGCCGGGGGGTCGACCTGATACTGGAACAATTCCCCGACACCGATTTGATTATTCTTGATGATGCATTTCAGCACCGTAGTATTAAAGCAGGCTTTCAGCTCCTTTTGACTGATTATAACAGGCTTCACACCCGCGACAGCCTGCTTCCGGGGGGCAACCTGCGTGAGACTGTCAGCGGAAGTAAACGGGCGTCTCTTATAATGGTCACGAAATGTCCACCAAAACTATCACCTATAGATCAACGCATTATTGAACTGGAACTTAAGCCTCAACCGTATCAGGAAATACTGTTTTCCCGTTTCAGGTATGAGCCTCTACGATCCTTGTTTCCGGATGAATCACCTGTGAATGTGGAGCCAAACCGCCTGAAAGAATATTCCATTGTGCTGGCTACCGGAATTGTAACTCCTCGATTGATTGTACATGAATTACAGGATAAATGTAAAGAGCTCATTGCCGTGAATTTCCCCGATCATCATAATTTTACAAGGCAAAACCTTAACCTCCTCGAACGTAAACTGACCAAAGTAGATAACCCAAATAAAATTATGGTGGTAACTGATAAAGATGCAGTACGTTTAATTAACAATTCAAATCTTTCAGATTCACTTAAAAAACATATCTTTGTGATACCGGTTAAAGTCGAACTTCTGAATGACCAAACCACAGTATTTACCAAAAAAATTATCGATTATGTTAGAGAAAATAAAAGAGACTGCTGAATTCCTGAAGCAACGAATTCCATCTTCACCAACTACTGGCATTATCCTGGGAACAGGGCTTGGAAACCTGGTTACTAAACTTACAGAAACAACGGAAATTCCGTATGAAATCATTCCCAATTTTCCCGTTTCTACCGTTGAAGGCCACAGTGGAAAGCTAATCATCGGTAAACTCGGAGGAAAGGACGTTTTGGCTATGCAGGGCCGCTTTCACTTCTACGAAGGCTACGATATGCAACAGGTTACTTTCCCTGTACGGGTAATGTATGCACTGGGCATCCGCAACCTGCTTGTATCAAATGCATCTGGTGGTATGAATCCTGATTTTGAAATCGGTGATTTGATGATTATTACCGACCACATTAACTTATTTCCCGAACATCCCTTACGTGGAAAAAACCACAAAGAACTGGGTACACGCTTTCCCGATATGAGTGAAACCTATTCGGCAAACCTAATTGCTAAAGCAAAAGAAATAGCAGCACGCAATTCGATCAGGGTGGTAGAAGGAGTGTATGTGGGCACAACCGGTCCTACTTTCGAGACACCTGCCGAGTACAAGTATTTCCGCATTATCGGTGGTGATGCTGTGGGGATGAGTACAGTACCTGAAGTTATTGTTGCCAATCATGCAGGCATGAACGTATTTGGAATCTCAATTATTACCGATTTGGGGGTACCGGGTAAAATTGTGGAGGTAACTCACGAAGAAGTTCAGGAAATTGGCAATAAAGCGCAACCTTTGATGACTCAAATTATGACAGAGCTGGTAGCTGATTTGTAAAATAGCCTGGAATAGATTTGCACTAAAGCAAAAAAGTTCAGCACGGATTAACCCTGCTGAACTTTTTTGCTTTAGTGCAATGTATTTCTTAATATATACGTATTTCGTAGGGCAAACGAGCCTGAATACCATTCATATTCTGAAGTTGTTCAATCTGTTTCACCAGTTTATAGTGCTCACCCAAACGCATTTTTAACAAACGGGCTTCTGCTTCTTCGGTAAAACTTTTCATCAGGCGGGTCTGGAAATCTTCCTTAGCGGGAAATTCTTTCACATTGTATTCGGTAAGTCCTGCTTTTTTGGCTGCAATGCGAATTGCATCGTCGAGACCAGCCAGCACATCCACCAGACCCAGCTTAAGCGCTTCTTCACCGGTCCACACACGTCCTTCGGCAATGGCTTTTATCTGGTCGGTAGTCATGGAACGACCGTCGGCACAGCGCTGTACAAACAATTCATAGCCACGATCCACATATCCCTGCATCAGAGCACGCTCTTCAGGACGGAAAGCACGGTTAACCGATGGAGCATCGCTATACTGATTGGTTTTCACCACATCGTAACTGAATCCAAGTTTCTTATTCAGGCCATCAATATTGGGTATCAAACCAAAAATACCAATCGAGCCCGTGATTGTATTCGGCTGAGCGACAATGGTATCGGCAGGTGCTGAAATATAATATCCACCCGATGCTGCATAATCGCCCATAGACACAATAAGAGGTTTTTCTTTTTTAAGATTCGTAAGCGCTCTCCAAATCTGTTCCGAGCCATAAGCACTACCTCCCGGAGAACTCACGCGGAACACCACCGACTTCACCATTTTATCTTTGATCACCTCATTGATGGTCTTCACCAATTTTTCCGAAACGATTCCACTTCCTGAACCATCATCAATACCCCCAACTGCGTAAATTACAGCCACTTTATCCTTGCTGAATTTGGTTTTATCCACCACCTTGTTCATCGATTTGTGGGTCAGCAATTTGTAATCTTTCAGATAAGTGGTAAGAATGCTATCGGCTTCGTCGGCATATACAAGCGAATCGATCATATTGTAAGCCACATACTTCTCAACCGGCTGCATCGTCATCATTTCATCGGCATAGGCATTGAGTTGTTCAGCAGAAAGCTTACGTGAAACAGCAATTTCGTTAATTATCGAGTTCCACATTGAACGGGTGTAGGAAGTTACCTGTTCGCGGTTGGCATCACTCATTTTTGTTTGTACAAAAGGCTCAACAGCCGACTTATAGGTACCTACCTTTACAACCTGCATTTCAACACCTAATTTATCAAGGGTGTTTTTCAAAAAGAGTATTTCAGAAGCAATACCCCTGAAATCAACCATTCCTGCTGGATTGAGAAGTAGTTGATCGGCTACGGTTGCCAGGTAATAATTCGTCTGGGTGTAATTATCGGCATACGCCACAATAAACTTTCCGTTCGATTTGAAATCGAGCAGTGCATCGCGAATTTCTTTTACAGAGGCAAGGCCACCTACTAAGGTTCCACCTTTCAGATAAATTCCTTTAATCAGCGAATCATTTTTTGCTTTATCAATATTCAGTAGGATTTCATCCAAACCGAGCTGCTGTACAGCCGACTGACCCATTGCTTCAGCAAATACTTCACTGAAGGGATCGTCTTCTGAACGATCGACCAATTGACCATTAAGTTCCAACTCATAGATAGAAGGAGCCTTAATTTTCACGGGAGCATCGGACGAACCGGCAATTGCACCCAAAATTCCGAACAGAACTAATAAACCAACGATAGTGGTAACAATAATGCCAGTAATAGTGGCAAGTGTGTACTTCAAAAAATGTTTCATAAGTATATAATTTTTAATAACTAACTATAACGATTAAAAAACCCAAATAGTTTGCATAAATAAAAAAAAAGTAATCAAAGTTGCAAAAGCAAATTCTTTTCTATTACTTTGCTGACTTTTTATTTTAAAATTAAAAATTTACAATGAATTCAAAATTGATTTTCAGTTTAGTCCTGGGCTATTGTATGCTGTTCCTGAACACTCCTGTACAATCTATCCCGGCAAGTCCATATCCGGTTGTTGTCTCTCAACCTGATGGCAGCACTTTAACGCTTCGAATTTATGGCGATGAATCAAGAAAAATAAGAACTACTACCGATGGCTACCTGGTACAAAAAAACAGTAAGGGGTTCTATATTTATGCTGAACCGTCGGCACAACAGATTGAACAGCGTATAGCAAAAAATCCTGAATTACGGAGTAGTGAAGATGAGCTTTATCTGACCGCAATTTCGAAATACGATATTCAGGCTTCGTTGAAAACCAGCCGACAGGGCATGCGTAAAGCGCCGTCAATCAGTCAATCGACAGGATTTCCAACCATTGGATCACCAAAATCGCTGGTCATCTTAGTTTCATTTAAAGATAAAAATTTTGTCGTTTCCAATCCTTCAACAGCCTTTTCAAACTTGCTGAATTCCGAAGGTTACAGCCAAAATGGAGGAACAGGTTCGGCTCGCGATTATTTCCGGGCATCCAGTAATGGAAAATTCAACCCCACCTTTGACATTGTGGGTCCTTATCAACTTCCCGACAGTGTGAAGTATTACGGGGCAAATGACAGTGAAGACTTTGATGTGAGGCCTACCGAAATGGTAGCTGTTGCCTGTAGCCTGGCCAACAATGATGTGAATTTTGCCGATTACGATCTGGATGGTGATGGCTATATCGACAATGTATTTATTTACTATGCCGGATACAATGAAGCTGAAGGGGGGCCTGAAAATACCATTTGGCCTCATCGCTGGGTTGTGCATTCAAGCAATTACTCCGGAAACAAAGTATTTGATGGAAAGATTCTGTACGATTACGCCTGTACATCCGAACTAAAAGGAAGTTCGGGAAACACTATGTGTGGAATAGGAACTTTTACGCATGAATTTGGTCACGTTATCGGTCTTCCCGATCATTACCACACTGAGGATCCGGATAAAAACACGCTGGATTACTGGAGTATAATGGATTATGGTGCATACCTGAACGAGGGTCGTACTCCTCCGGCTTATTCATCCTATGACCGGTTTTATCTGGGATGGCTCATTCCGGAAGAAGTAAATTCACCATCCAATAAAACGCTGTACCCTCTTTCACAATCAAAGACTCCATTAAGCAGTACTGAAGGGCAAGCGTATCTCTTATCAGCCTCTGTTCACAATCTGAACGGAGCCAATCCATCTCCGAAAGAATTTTTCATGCTGGAATACAGAAAAAAAACAGGTTGGGATAGTTATTTGCCTGGTGAAGGGATGTTGATCTGGCATATTGATTACAACCAGACTGCCTGGGACGATAATTCACCGAATAATTATTCAGGCAGCACACAGACTGCATCCAGTCACATGCGTATTTATTTGCAGCCCTTAAGTGGAAATACAAGCACTCCCGGTGCTGCATTTACGTCAGGTTCGTTTTATCCCAGAACATGGAGCGGGACCAGCATTAACCGCCCTGTAACAAATATAAGCAAACTGCAGGAAAGCATGTCATTTACAGTTATGGGAGGTCCTTCTCAGGCAGTACCTTTTATAAGTGTGGGTGAAGTGTATGATGTAATTCAGTTTAAACCGGCTCTAATTGAGACACAGCAGCAGAAACTGCTTAATTTTAAGACTACCGATGTCAGTGGAGCGATAACCCTGAGTATTTCAGGAACACATGCATCTCAGTTCCAGGTTTCACCAGGTTCAATTAATTCGACAGAAACAGGATCGGCAAACGGCAAGGTAATAACTGTACTCTATAAGCCCACAACAGCCGGCAATCATACTGCGACTTTAACGATTCAAAACAATGGGAATCTCCCCGAACGAACTGTTGAACTTCGGGGAAACGCGAAAGAATAAATCGTTCTTATAATTTCGTACCAAAAGCCAGGTCGCCGGCATCGCCGAGGCCTGGTACAATGTACGAATGATCGTTGAGGGTGGGATCGATGGCCGCTGTCCATAAACTAACATTACTACCCTTAAAATGCCCGGAAAGGTAATCAACTGCTTGCTGACTACTAATTACCGAAGCTATATAAACCTTCGCTGGTTTTCCTTTCGTTAGCAGAGCGCCGTGTGCCAGTTCGAGCGAAGCTCCGGTTGCTAACATTGGGTCAGTAATTATCAACGTTTTGCCTGTTATATCAGGGGAAGCAATGTATTCGATGAAAATCTCGAACTTCAGGGCATCTTTATACTTTCGGTACGCTGAAACAAAAGCATTTTCAGCACGATCGAAATAACTCAGAAAACCCTGGTGAAACGGAAGTCCGGCTCTGAGAATTGTGGAAATGACTACCTTATCAGATAGTACATTTACAGGCGCAATTCCCAGCGGTGTTTTAACTTCTTCGGTAGTGTAATGCATTGTTTTGCTGATTTCGTAGGCAATAATTTCCCCAATTCGTTCCAGGTTTCGGCGAAAACGAATGGGATCCCCCTGAATTTCAACGGAACGAATTTCTTTAATAAATTGGTTCAGTACCGAGTTGTTTTCTGATAAATTGATGACTTCCATATCGTTATTTAAGATGTGATGCTTTTAATCCCTTTATTACCGCATTCGAGAAACCGTTTGCTTCCATTTCATTTAATCCCCGGATAGTGATTCCGCCTGGTGTTGTTACCTTATCAATCTCAATTTCGGGATGTGAACCCGTAGTCTCCAGCAATTCCACAGCTCCACGAAGTGTTTGCAAAACAACATTTTTTGCAATGCCGGGATCAATACCCATTTCAACTCCACCTCCCATTGCAGCGCGAATGTAGCGCATGGCATAAGCAATGCCACAGGATGAAAGTGATGTAAAGGCACCCTGCTGACTTTCAGGAACCAAAAAGACCCTTCCCAATTCGCTGAAAATACTGGTAATGATTGCTTCCTGTTCGGCCGTTGCATGGCACGATGAAAGCACACATACACTTTGCAAAACTTCAATGGCTGTGTTGGGTATAAGACGGAATAACACCGCTTTATCGCTAAACAGCTTTTCAAGCGTTAAAAAGTCGATACCTGCAGCGATGGAAACAATCAATTGTCTGTCATAATCCAGTAAATTACTAATATTCTCAGCAACAGTGGATATCAACCAGGGTTTCACGGCAAGGATAACAATATCGGCATCTTTAACAGCATATGCATTCGAAGAAGTAGTAGTAATGGATCCATCTGTTTCTTTCAGTTTATGCAGTATGTTTTCATTAATATCGCTAACGGCAATCTGACTGGCCTTGATAAGGCTTCCCTGAATCAGTCCTCTTACAATCGCTCCTCCCATATTGCCTCCACCGATGACGGCCAGGCGTATTGATTTTGTGTCCATTGAATTGTATAAATTTGAGCAAAGATACGTAAAGTTTGAAAAAGCTAAAAATTAAATCGTATTCCGGCAATGAGCCCCCATCGGCTTACTCCCGGCTTATCGCGGTCGGTGATGCGCCAAACCGACTGCAACGAACCCACTTTGAATATATTCGACAAGCCTACACCCAGCTCTGCATAGGGTTTAGATGTATATGTCAGGGTTGAAGGCATATCATAAATTGTTGTGCGCTGTGGATTCATTCCTCCATAAATTGCCTTAAAAGTAAACAGTTCGCGAAGGTTAAAATTTTTAATTCCCGGAATATAATTCAGGATGATACCATTGAACATCAGCTCGTGATGAGTTGAAATGTACTTATCGTAGCTGTATTCCATGTACTCCATCAGGTTAAAATGCAAACGACGATGCAAAACCGCTCTTCCACTTCCCTGATTAAAATAGAGATTATACGGAACATCGCCCAGCAACCAACCAGCATCCACACTATACATCCACTGTCCGGTCGAAAATAACACCTTGTGTTTGTACTTCATTAAAAGTTTTGCATAATTCGTTGTTTTCCCATAGGGATTTGTCGCTCCTGCTTCCGCAATCAAATACAAAACCGGTCGTTCGTTTTGCACGTAAATTCTATCCAGATGATCTTCATAGGTTCGTTCCCGGGAGGAAAAACGGGTAACAAGCGTGAGCGATTGATGCAGATAATCGGGATCAGTTCCCGAAATCGATACAAAAGGAAGTTGATTGTTTTCAAAATAACGATTTGAACGAAAATGAAGACTAGTTTCGACATCATCATTCCAATCGTGGGATAAAGAAATGTTCCATTCCCGGCGTTTGTTGAGACGATCGGTGGATGTAAACGAGATAATCGTATTTGCAATATCCACATCGCCCGACAAAAGTGGATTTTCTTTGACCATATAGTCGTTGTATTCGTAGTCAGTTCGACGTATATCATCGGTATAACCGCCACGCAACACAGTTTTTTGCTTAAATGGCAGCTTAAGTCCGGTGAAAACTGAGTAATAATGTGATTTAGAGGCCATTCCATAGCCCCAATACCCACCAAAAGTAAAATTAGGTGCAAACAGCTCATTTGTTCTCAGAGGAATGTTTAACCGCAACCCTTCCTGATCAGTAAGACGTCCCAATTGGTACACCTTCCCCAGATCCAGTTTTCCAAGTTGAGCGTAGCCTGTAATAACAATATCGGCAATCCACCTTGCAGTTTTCATCAGAGGAATATCGTTCAACTCAGCCAGTTTGTATTCCAGTTCTTCTTTTTGAAATGCAGATCCGGCAAAGCCTTCACCATTATAAATCGCTGAATCAGAAAGGGTAGTAGACACTTTTTTATACACATACAATTCCGGCACAAAGGTAGTACTATCCACCTGAACGGTATAATTTAAACCCAGTTTTAGTTCTGTTGATTCAGGAATCCAGACAATTCCCCGGGGTGAAAAATGCTGACTTACCGACAATTCGTTGACATAGTTGATATTAGCCTGTCGGGGCAAAGTGGCCGAAATTTGTGTAATTGCCAGAGTAGATGAATCAATATACATTTCTCCGTTGAAAGCAAGATTTTTCGGATTTTTTGTTCTGAAACGAACGAAATACTGCTTTCCGTTTTTACCGGCTATGCTATCCATGAGATAATACCTGTAAAACGCATTTCCTGCTGATGAAAGAGGGCTGATAACGTTTCTGCCAAACATCATCAAATTGTTGTTGTAAAAATTGAGTTCAGTCTTTAAACTCCCTGAGAGCTTTTCCATCAGAATCATCAGATTCTCGGGACTGGCCACGGCTGAACGGTTGAGTGTATTTTGCACTTTTCTGCCTTTGTGAAGATACAGTGCCTGTGCCAAATACAGCGGAATAAAAAGAGAAGAATCCCGTTCATCAATCATTCCGGAAACCCATTTATCAAACCTCCTTGAAAGGTCATTATTACCTGAAGGCATCAGTATCAGCTCTTCATCCTGCGATTGCAGGGTCAGGCTGGTATTGTGGATATCGTTGGCAGCAGCAGCTTCACGCACCTTTTTCATCAACAAATTAGCAGGATTTACCCCCGGAAACACCAATAATTCCTGTAACGCCCGTATATCCTCGCGCAGGTAAACAGTTATACTGACAGGTTCACCGGGTCGTATCGTAATCACCTGATTTTTATATCCTATATTTGAAAAAACGAGTTTGTTTTCAGGCCCGGTATTTCTAAGAATGTAAAATCCCTCATCATCGGTCTGAGTACCTGTTTGTGTACCCTCGAAATACACATTCACAGAAGGAAGGGGCGACTTGTCAATGGAACTATATACATATCCCACTACCACTGTTTCCCCAGCCGTTGTGACCTGAAAAGCAACAAAAAGCAAAAGTGTAACAACAAGGAATGTTCTCATGAATGAAGTAACGGATGAAATTCGGCAATCGTTTTTTTCAGAAAATGAATATCAATGTGGGTATATATTTCTGTTGTTGTTATCGATTCGTGACCCAGCAACTGCTGTATAGCCCGAAGATTGGCTCCGTTTTCGAGCAAATGTGTTGCAAAAGAGTGTCGCAGGGTATGCGGACTCACCGTTTTACGAATTCCGGCTTCAACTGCAAGCTGCTTGATAATCGTAAAAATCATCGCCCGGGTAAGTTGACTGCCCCGGCGATTTAGAAAAACATAATCGTCGTGACCTTTTTGCACATTAAGTTGATTGCGGTCTAAAAACCAAAGCTTCAACTCATGAAGTGCTTTATCCGAAACAGGTACCAGGCGCTGTTTGCTCCCCTTCCCTTCCACTATCATATACCCATCTTCAGTATACAAATTGGAAAGTTGAAGGTTCACCAGCTCCGAAACCCTCAATCCTGATCCGTAAAGCATTTCAACAATGGTTTTATTACGCTGCCCTTCGGGTTTTGACAAATCAATGGTAGCCACCATTGCGTCAATTTCGTGTACCGTAAGCACCTCCGGTAGGTGTAGGCCTATTTTTGGAGCTCCGATTAAATCGGTAGGATCATCCTGTCGCAAATCACGGTAAATCAGAAAGCGATAGAACGACTTTATCCCCGATAAAATGCGGGCTTGTGTGCGTGGATGAATACCCAAAGAGCCGATTTCAACGAAAAAATCGCTTAAATGTTCGCGTTGTACCTCTAGGGGCTGTATATGTACTTCGGCAAGGTAGGAAAACAACTTATTTAGATCACGGCGATAGGCCGAAACCGAATTTTCCGACAAGCCTTTTTCGACTTTCAGATAATAGTAATACTCCCTTACGATGCTATCCATTATTAGCTAAGTAACCCTAAGTTATTAGTTTGCAAAGATACAAAATAATCGACCTTCGTAAAATTCTGATCTTATCTTTGAGAATTTTCACACTTAAATTAATATCTTTGTGTGTTTTTTTAATCATCAACATTTATATAACATCCTATATGAGACATCTTTTAGTACTTTGTGTTCTTGTAGTAACACTGAACATAACAGCTCAAAACTCAGGCATTCAGTTCCACAACGATACAATTTTCGAAAATGTGCTGGCCAAAGCCAAATCCGAAAACAAACTAATTTTTATTGATTGTTACGCCGTTTGGTGCGGACCCTGCAAGTTTATGGATGCCAACATTTTCCCCGACAAGGAAGTAGGCGATTTTCACAACCAAAACTTCATCAACCTGAAATACGATATGGAGCAACCGTATGGAATGAAGATTCGGAAGCAATATGGCATAAAGGCCTACCCGTCGTATCTTTACCTGGATGGCAATGGCGAAGTGGTTCACCGGTATGTAGGCTCAACTGCTACAACTGCCGATTTCCTGGCAATCAGTCGCACAGCCACCGACAGTGAAAAGAATTTCAGAGCAGTAAGTCAACGCATTACTCAGGGCGACCGACGTGCATCGACCATCAACGATTACCTGAATATGAACTACGGTGCTGCCAATGCCGATACGCTCATCAACGAGCATTTCAAGCTGGTAAACGAAAAGGAAAAAATGAGTAAGGACACCTGGGAATTGATAAAAAATCATGGTGCTTCGTTCGATGGCGCTGCTTTTTCACAGTTCAGGACAAACCAGGATGCATACCTTACAACGTATGGCGCAGAGGCAACAAATGAATACCTCTACAGTGTTTTATCCAAAACCTATAGTAAGTCGCCGGCAGCTTATGAAAATCTGAAAGCTCTTAACCCTGTACTGTTTGAACAACACCAACGTGAAATTAATTTCCGTAAAGCAAACAGTGCATTTTCAAAAGATAAAACCAGCAAAGAAGCCTGGAACGAATATATCCTTCGTGCCGGTGAATTTATCAGTGGTAACTCACCTCATCCGGGATACATCAACAGCATTGCCCGCAATGTGGTGGCCAATTACGCCACCTTTAAGGACAAAGCAAGTGTTGCTAAAGCGATTGTATGGGTTCAAACGGCTTTGAAATCAAGTCCCGATAATAAAGATTTGAATTCGGTTTATGCTGAGTTATTGAAAGCATCCGGCAGAAAAAAATAACGCAATTATGAGTCAGTTTTCAGCCAACAGTAAGATGAACGACCTTATCAGGACGGATGCATCCTTACTGCTCACCATGACCCGTTTTGGCCTGCCGCTGGGATTCGGAGATAAAACCGTTCGCGAAGTGTGTCAGGAGAAGGGAATCGACAGCAGTACTTTTCTTGCTGTTGTCAATTTTATTTCCGATGATTTTAAACCAGAAACCATCCCGGCAGGCAATATTTCCATCAGTGATTTGATTACCTACCTTAAAAACGCACACTCCTTTTTTCTCGACTTTAAACTTCCGCTTATCCGACAAAAACTGATAGAGGCAATCGACGATGCTGTGCACGAAGACCCCTACAGGAAAATGATATTGAAGTTCTTCGATGGCTACGAAAGGGAAGTCCGCAAACACATGGATTATGAGAACGACACCGTTTTCCCATATGTATTACAGCTCTGCAACGGAATAAAGGATCCGGCATATAACATAATGGTATTTGAACAAAATCATGAAAATATCGAATCCAAGTTATCGGATCTGAAAAATATTCTGGTGAAATATTTTCCGTCTCAACAGCCCAACTTCCTGCTAAACGAGGTGTTGTTCGACCTTTCGGATTGCGAACTCGACCTCGACCGGCACACCAAGGTAGAGGATTTACTTTTTGTACCACTAACCGAACGTCTGGAAAAGCAGTTTGAATCCAAAAATCCGGAAAGCATCGCACCTGAAAAAAACGAAAGTCTCACCGACAGGGAGATAGAGATTCTTACCTGTGTAGTAAGGGGTATGACCAATAAGGAAATTGCCACCAAACTGTTTCTTTCGGCACATACGGTGATATCGCACCGCCGAAACATTACCCGTAAACTTGAAATTCACAGTACAGCGGGACTAACCATTTATGCTATCGTAAACCGACTCATAACAATAGAAGATATTAAATCGATAATCGAATAATCCATCGTCCATTCAAGGTATGCCGCAAAAACATCTTTACACCTGGTTGTTTTATGTGCTGATGATTGTTTCATTTGTGCTGCTTACCTACGTGCTTTTTAAAAATGCCGAGCGTTTTGAAGTGTATGAACGGCCAATTGTGGGTATTGAATCAACGGTCCAGGACGATTACGCTATTTTTGAAAATTCTGTTGTACATAATGTTGCCGAACCTGTAGGCATGTTGCTTATGCAAATAATTGCCATTCTTCTGGTTTCACGTATTGTTGGATGGTTTTTTATCCGCATCGGTCAGCCAACAGTAATCGGTGAGATTCTTGCGGGAATTCTGCTCGGTCCGTCTTTGTTAGGGTATTTTTATCCAGAAACCTATCAGTTTCTCTTTACTCCCGGGTCGCTCGATAACCTTTATATTCTTAGCCAGGTAGGACTGGTGCTTTTTATGTTTGTTATTGGTATGGAGCTGAATTTGGGGATGCTGCGTAACAAAATGGGCAGTACCTATGTAATCAGTCATGCCAGTATCATTATCCCCTACTTTATGGGGATGTTGTTTGCCTATTTTGTCTACGAAGAATTCGCCTCGTCGCAAACTGACTTTCTATCCTTTGCTCTGTTTATTGGTATCTCTATGAGTATCACAGCATTTCCTGTGCTGGCGCGTATTGTCCAGGAAAAAGGATTGAGTAAAACGCACCTGGGCCAAATTGCAATTGCATGTGCTGCATTTGATGACGTGACTGCATGGTCGATTCTGGCAGCTGTAATTGCAATTGCGAATACCGGAAACTTTATGAGTTCGCTTTATACTATTGTATATGCACTTCTTTACATTGGAGTTATGTTACTGCTTGTAAAACCATTCTTACAAAAGATTGGCAAGATATATCGGAATGCGGAAATTCTGAATAAAAATATTGTTGGTTTTATCTTTCTATTTCTTACGCTATCTTCTTTTGCAACTCACATGATTGGAATACATGCTCTTTTTGGTGCATTCCTGGCTGGTGTGATTTTGCCTGAAATTCCTGAATTCAGAAAAATCATTATTGATAAAATCGAAGATGTTGCGCTTACATTTCTTTTACCGCTTTTCTTTGTATATACAGGATTGCGTACCGAAATCGGACTATTAAACACACCGCATCTTTGGAGCATTACCGCTGTTGTGATCGCATTTGCAGTTTTTGGCAAATTTGTGGGTGGCGCAGTCACTGCAAAAATCACGGGTGAAAACTGGCGTGATAGTCTATCACTGGGCATCCTGATGAACACCCGGGGATTGATGGAGATTGTGGTGTTAAACATAGGCTTTGAAATGGGAATTCTTCCAAAAGAAATTTTTGCCATGCTGGTACTTATGGCACTGGTAACCACATTTATGACAACACCCCTCCTCTCTTTAATTCAAAAAATCTTTTCCAGGAAAACTATTCAGGAAGAATACCGCTTACAAAAAGCAAGAGGCGAATTCAGGGCTTTAATTGCCCTGGGAAATCCTGAGAACGGGAAAGCCCTTTTGAATGTTGCACGTTATTCGCTTGACGGAACTAAGAATATTTTAAAGGTAAAATCACTTCACATTACTCCCGGGACCTATACCAACCCTATCTACGGAGAAGATTTTGCCCGCGAGAGTTTTAAAGGTATCCTTCAGGAAGCTGAAAAATTAAATATTCAGATTGAAACAGAACATAAATTTTCAGATAATATAGAACAGGGAGTTATCCGATCGGTAAACAGTGAAAATATTGATTTCCTGCTGGTAGGTGCCGGAGTTTCCCTTTCGGGTATTACCTATGTCAGAAATCAGTCGTTTGTTAGTAAAATCCCTTATTTAAATCGATTGTTAACAAGGGTAAACAAATCATCGCGTGAAATATTTTATCCCGGATCGCTGATAAAAGATAAAACAAAGTATTTTGTAGAACATAGTAACTGCAGTGTAGGCATTTTCATCAACCGAAATTACCATTCATTGAAAGAAGTTATGGTACTCCTGCAAGATGAAAAAGATGATTTTCTGATCCGATATGCTCACCGATTATTAAAAAACGATCCTGCTATCCATATCACTATGTATGATGAAGACAGACTTATACAATCGACAAGTGAATTCAGAAACTCATATCACAGTCTAAACCAGCATTTTCCGGGTTCTGTAAAAATAGTTCACAACAACCGAAACAACTATAGCCAATTCAGTCGTTTCAGCCTGATGCTGGTAAGCTACCCGGTATGGAATCACCTAACGTTGATTAATAGTCCAAAATTGGAAAATATTCCTTCAACCCTTATCATCAACAAAAAAGTAAGCCGGTTTTCGAAAGAATAAACAATTAGCGATTGGAACCACAGGGATATTTATTCAAAAACAATTCATTAACATTATTTAACCGGGGAGATTGTATGATTATTATCTCTTCTATTTGTTTGATATTGTGATATTTATCAACCAACCAGCCCCTCCGTGTACGCACACGAACTAACTTTAATTTTACAATTCAACAAAATATCGTACATTTGCAGTCCGAATAGCTGTGTGCGTACACGGCTATAGCCTATGCATACCAAACATGACAAAATCAGCAACAACAATCGACCAGCGAAGAACCTCCATGACAGAAATGTGTATGCGAAAATAATAATAAAGTGACGCATGAAAGAAAGTGACAAAAAATACCGCATCAAGGACATTGCCCTAATGGCAGGTGTATCGGAGGGTACAGTCGACCGGGTACTTCACAACCGTGGCGAAGTATCCCAAAAAAGCAAGGAAGCGATACTGAAAGTGCTCGAAGAAATAAACTACTCTCCTAACTTACTTGCCCGGTCATTGGCATCTAAAAAGCATTATAACTTCATTTGCCTGATTCCATCCTTCCATCAGGGTGAATATTGGGAGTTAATCGAGAATGGGTTCAGGCAGGCTGGAAGAGATTTTTTGCAGTATAATATTCACATCGACATCCTGTATTTTAATCAATTCGACAATAATTCATTTAAATTACTTACTAACGACATTATCGGCCGACATCCCGACGCTGTTATTATCGCTCCCATTTTTCGGGAGGAAACGCTGGTACTGACAAAAATACTGCAAAAAGAAGAAATTCCTTTTTCCTATATTGATTCAATTATTGAGGATTCCGGGTACACAACCTACTATGGCCAAAACTCATTTCAAAGTGGATATGTTGCAGCCAAACTTCTTGTAAATGACTTACCCCAAAACAGCAAGGTGTTAGTTCTCCGTACCAAACGACAAGGATCAATGTCGAATCAAACAAAATCCCGTTATGAAGGATTTATGAACTATTTGCAAGAACACAAGGCTTTGACGATTCAACTGGTGCATGCTGAAATTAGTTCTACCGATGATTCGTTAAATCTTGAAAACATTAAACAGATTTTTACTGATAATCCGGAGATCAATGCTGCGATAACCTTTAATTCAAAGGTATACAGACTTGCCAATTATCTTAAACAGTTAAATTATCATTCGATCCGGCTCATCGGTTACGATCTTCTTAAGAAAAATGTGGAATACCTGAAGCAGGATGTTATCTCTTATCTGATTGCACAGAGCCCGGGAAAACAAGCATACTTTACCGTACGCGATTTATGCAATAAGCTTATTCTAAAACAGGAAGTTAATAAAATAAACTTTGTTCCGGTCGATATTCTAATCAAGGAAAATATTACCGATTACATTCAATTCAGAGAAAAATTTTAATCAATAAAACAGGAAATCATGGAATTAGGAAAAATCAGTATCGGCATGGGCGATCGTTTTGCTCATCAGGGTGTTGCCCAGTTGCGAGCCATCGTAAAAGCCAATCAGGCAGGTTATGACATAAGTCCGGTATGGAACAAATCAAATCGCGAACATAATTATGTACATTCGCATCCTGCCGATGTGCGAAAAGAAGCGGATGACGCAGTTGCTACGCTTGCATTTCAAGGAAAATACTTTGTAGATGCTGATCACATCAATTTGTCAACTGTGGCACCATTTGTTGAAACATCCGACTTTTTCACCCTCGACGTAGCTGCTTTCATTGGCAAACCCAGCCCGGAAGCTGAAATTGAGAAATTTGTGGAATCTTGCTCTGCCTACGTGGGGAAACTCGTTATCCCCGGTATTGCTCAGCCGATTGTTGTGACACGCGAACTTCTCGTTGAAATCGCCTCAAAATTTCTGGCTGCAACAGAACAGGCTGCTGAAATTTACAACTACCTTGTTGAGCAGAAAGGTAAAGGGAATTTCATCACTGAAGTTTCGATGGATGAAGTCGAAGAACCTCAAACTCCTGTTTATTTGTTTTTTATTTTGAAAATGCTGGCTGACAAAGGAGTTCCGGCGCAAACAATTGCCCCTAAATTCACAGGTCGATTCAACAAAGGAGTTGATTACCGTGGCGATCTCAACCAGTTTGCTCGTGAATTTGAAGAAGATATTCTGGTGATCGACTATGCTATCCAGCAATTTGGACTTCCTTCCGAACTTAAACTCAGTGTACACTCGGGAAGCGATAAGTTTTCGATTTATCCTATTATGGCATCTATCATTCATAAGTACAACAAAGGGCTTCACCTGAAAACAGCGGGTACAACCTGGCTCGAAGAAGTAATAGGACTAGCCTTGGCAGGTGGTGATGGACTTGAAATGGCCAAAGAAATTTATGCAGGTTCGTACAACCGTCGCGAAGAACTTTGTGCTCCGTACGCCGATGTAATTGATATTGATCCTGCACGATTACCATCGGTGGAGGAGGTAAATAGCTGGAGTGGTGAAAAACTGGCAAATACGCTCCGTCATATCCCCGGACATCCCGATTACAATGCCGATTTCCGTCAGCTGATTCATGTTGCCTATAAAGTTGCTGCTGAAAAAGGAGAAGCTTACTATGCCATGCTAAGGAAATACAGTGATATAATTGGTTCCTGTGTAGAAGAAAATATCTACGAACGCCATTTAAAACGTTTATTAAATCTTTAAAATTATAAAAGGAATGAGAAACTTATTCGACATTAAAGACCGTGTCATGGTATTGACCGGAGGTAGTGGAGTTTTAGGAAGCTGTATGGCCGAATACCTGGCCGAGCAGGGTGCTAAAGTAGCTATTTTGGCACGAAACAAAGAGAAAGGCGATGCTTTGGTAGAGGGTATCCGCGCAAAAGGGGGAGAAGCAATTTTTCTTCAAACGGATGTAAATGATCGCAATATTCTTGAAAAAAACGCTGAGGATATCGTTGCCCGTTATGGTCGTATCGATGTTTTGATCAATGGTGCTGGTGGTAATATGCCGGGAGCAACCATTGGTCCTGATAAAACCTTATTCGATCTGAATATTGATGATTTTAAGAAAGTGGTGGATCTGAATCTTTTTGGAACCATCATCCCAACCATGGTATTTGCAAAAGTGATGACGCAACAGAACCAGGGAAATATCATCAACATCTCTTCCGAATCCGCCATTCGTCCGTTGACCCGTGTAGCAGGTTATGGGGCTGCCAAAGCTGCTGTCACTAACTTCACCAAGTACCTGGCTATCGAGATGGCAACCAAATTCGGAGAAGGGTTCCGTGTAAACGCCTTTGCTCCGGGATTCTTTATCTCAGAACAAAATCGGGCTTTGCTTACTAACCCCGACGGTTCGTTGACCGCACGCGGACAGTCCATTGTGTCACACACACCCTTTAATCGCTTTGGCGAACCGGAAGAACTGCTTGGAACGCTACACTGGCTGGCCAGCGATGCCTCCAAATTTGTAACCGGAACCCTGACGGTAGTAGACGGGGGATTTGATGTATTCTGTGTTTAATATTTACCCTTTATGAGTATCAAATTAAAAGAAAACGCATCGTACTCGCTGTTGGTTGCCAGCAGTATGGGAGTACGCATTACTCCGCTGAACGGACAACCTGTTCACACCAGTAAAACATTTGAAATGCAGGCGACCAGTGCCGAAACCAATGTTGCTAACATTGCTTCATCACTGGGACTTCCAGTAAAAGTACTTACTACCTTTGTTAAAGACAGTCCGATTGCGCAGTTTATCAAAAACGAACTCCGCAGTCGAAATATGAGTTACGAAGGAGTAGAAGTAGCACAGGGTGATCCATGGGGCTACCGTCATCAGTTTAATATTGCCGATAGTGGTTTTGGCACCCGCGGACCCCGTGTTCAAAACGACCGGGCCGGAGAAGTGGGGCGCACCCTCAATGTAAAGGATTTTGATCTGGAACGCATTTTTGTGAAGGAAGGCGTACAGATATTGCATCTTTCAGGATTGATTGCTGCCCTTTCGCAGGACACCAGTCAGTTCTGCCTCGAACTGGCCCGTTTTGCACGCCTTACCGGAACCAGAATCTCTTTCGACCTGAATTACCGTGCATCGTTCTGGAAGGGACGCGAAGAAGCGCTTCGCGCCGTTTTCACCGAGATAGCATCGGTCTCCGATATTCTTATTGGAAACGAAGAAGATTTTCAGCTTTGCCTCGGAATTGAAGGTCCAGAAGCCGGTGGAAAGGGAATAGAAGCCGAAATTGATGGTTTTAAGGGAATGATAGGCCGCGTTAAAGCCGCCTTCCCGAATGCATCCGTATTTGCTACTACATTACGTCAGGTAATCAGTGCCAACGAGCACCTGTGGGGAGCCATTTTACGGGATGGCGACGAATGGTCTGTGATTCTTCCCCGCAAGATAAACGTACTCGATCGTATTGGCGGTGGCGATGGTTTTGTGGGTGGAATGCTTTATGGCATCTTAAAAGGATGGCAATCTGAAAAATGGGCACAGTTTGGATGGGCAACAGGTGCTTTAGCTACCACCATGCTCACCGATTACGCCTCTCCCGCCGATGAAGAACAAGTTTGGAGTATATGGGGCGGAAATGCCCGCGTAAAACGCTGATAAAATGATGTATTATGAAAAAGGAAGTGCCGGGCTGGAGCTTGGCGCTTCCGATTTAAAAGAAGGCTTGTATGCCGCTCTCGATAAGCTGGGCAAAAAGCATAAAGTACTTGCTATCCCTCCCGACTATACCCGCCTACCCAGCCGTGCAGGTGAACTTACCGAGTATGCCTGGCAGTATTATGGAGAGGCACTCACCGATGTGCTGCCTGCTCTGGGGACTCACAGTCCTATGACTGCCCACCAAATTGAGCACATGTTTGGTTCGATGCCGGCATCGCTTATTCGCGAGCACGACTGGCGCAACGATGTAGTAACCTTAGGAACTGTTCCGGCTGAATTTGTGAAAGAAGTTTCGGAAGGTGCAGTCGATTTTCCGTGGCCTGCGCAGGTCAATAAGCTCTTGCGGGATGGAAATTTTGACTTAATTTTGTCAATCGGACAAGTTGTACCACATGAAGTGGTCGGAATGGCGAATTACAACAAGAACATCTTCGTAGGCACAGGAGGTTCGGAAGGCATCAACAAAAGCCATTTTATAGGGGCAGCTTACGGGATGGAACGGATGATGGGACATGCCGACACTCCTGTTCGCCGGGTGTTTAACTACGCCTCCGAGCATTTTGCCAACCATCTGCCTATTGTTTATGTACAAACGGTAGTTGGGTTGGATAAAACCGATGGAATCGTAAAAACACGCGGTATTTTCATTGGCGACGATTTCGAAGT